>JBDIAM010000205.1:0-6418 GCA_039812445.1 Piscicoccus intestinalis
GCACCTGCAGCACGGCAACGTGGTCATCCCGAAGTCCGCCACCCCCGCCCGCATCGCCGAGAACTTCGACGTCTTCGGCATCGAGCTGGCGCCGGAGCAGATGGCCGCGATCGACGCCCTCAACCGCGACGAGCGCACCGGCCCCGACCCCGAGACGATGGGCTGAGGCCCCGGGGCTCGCGCACCCCGGGGGGCGCACGAGTCGGCGCTCGCCGCAGCGCCGGTCAGCGCGCGTCCCGGCGTCGTCTGGCGAGCAGGACCACGCCGCCGGCCAGCAGCAGCGCCGCCAGCAGCAGTGTGCCGAGCACCTCCCATCCCGTGGTGGGCAGCGAGCCGCCGCCGGGCGATCGCGCCAGGTCGGTCTCGGTGCGGTCGCACGACCCCGGCGAGCAGTCGGCCGGAGTCGGTGCGCTCGGGTCGTCGGTCACGAACGCCACGTTGACGGCCCGCAGGTTGCCCCCGGTGCCCCGACGAGCAGCAACAGCGCGGTGAAGGCCGCGGCCAGGGTGGTGCGACGACGGTGCATGTGAACTCCGGAGGGGGGAGCGAGCGCTCCACCCATGCCGAGGGCAGTGGTTTAGACCCACGGAAAACCAAACGCCTCGAGACGAGGCGACGTACGACCTCCGACACGGTGGACTGACAGGTTCTGACGACCCGAGTATGTGTGCGGGAATCCATTTGCAGGACAAGCCCGCTGGTCATCCGGCGAAGTTTGGGAACAGCTTTACCCAATGCTGATGTGCGGTTGGCCGGGGGCAGGGGCGGGGCGCTCCGGATGCGCCGGACGGCGTCGGGGCGGCGGGGGCGCCAGACCGCGTCGGGGGCCGTCGCGGGGGCTCAGCGCTTGCGGGTGACGAACGCCAGCAGCAGCAGGAACAGGATCGCCGCCGCGGCCGACTCGGTGCCGAGGCTGAAGCCCGAGGAGTTCGCCGACGCCGTCTGTGAGTTCGTCCGCACCGTCGACGAATTCGCGTCCGTCCCCGCGGCGCGGCGCGGTTCGGTCTCGTCGCGCAGCCGGTCGAGGGCGGTCTGCAGGGCGGAGCCGAGGTCGCGGTCGCTGCCGGCCTCGGTGTAGAACCCGTCACTCGTGGAGGCGATGCAGCGCAACTGGGTGCGGGCGCGGTCGTCGACGCGCAGCCCGACGATCCCGACCCGCACGTCGACGCCCGCGGCACGGGCGTCGGCGACCGCGCGGCAGGGGTCCGGGTCGCACGACTCCTCGCCGTCGGTGACCAGCAGGATCGCCCGCTTGCCCCCGGTTCCCAGGTCGTCGACGGCGGCGTCGAGCGAGCGCGCGATGGGGGTTTCGCCCAGCGGTGTGAAGGAGTGGATGGCGTTCGACATCCGCTCGTGGTTCAGCGGCTCCAGCGGTTGCACGAGCCGGGTGTCGCGGCACGCCTGCGGCGTCGGCTTGCCGTGGCCGTCGACCCGCGAGCCGAAGACCCGCAGCCCGACCGGCGTGCCCGACGGCACCGACTCCAGAGCCGAGGACATCGCCTTCTGGGCGTTCTGCATCGAGGTGCGCCCCGCGTCGTCGCGGCGGGCCATCGACCCGCTCGCGTCGAGCACGAGCATGAGTTTGTCGGCGGGCGCGTCCGAACCGCCGGCCCGGTTGCGTTCCTGCACCTGGCGGTTCGGCGCCGGCGACGTCGACTCCCGCGCACGCGAACCGGCCGCGGCCGAGCCCACCGCGGACGACTGCCCGGAGTCGCCCCGGGCACCCTCGAAGCGCTCGCGGGCGCGGTCGACCACGTCGAACAACCCGCCGTCGGAGTCGGTCGTGCCGCGGGCCTGCGAGCCGGTGCCCGAGGTCGCGTCGCGGGTGACGGTGGCAGCCGGGGTGCGGGTGGGCGAGGCGCCGGGGGAGAGGGTCGGCGGCGGCGGGCTCGCGCCACCCCAGCTGGGCGTGCGGTTCTCGCCGGAGCCGGTGGTGCGCAGGGGTCCGGTGACGAACCACAGCAGGGCGACGACGAGCAGCAGGATGCCCAGCGGCCGCCAGCTCGTCCTCATCCTCGCCTCCAGTGCTGAGCCCGTGTCGTACGGTCCGCCGAACTGCTCACGGGCACACGGGGATCAGCCTTGTGTCTAGGGCAGAACCCGGTCGGGTGCAAGCGTGTGGGGCGCGTGTCGCGGGACGTTTCCGCGCGCCGACGCGTCCGCCGCTCCCGGCGCGCCCGCCGTGCCCGACGCGCCCGGAGCACGCCCGGAGTGCGACCGGAGCGCGCGACGACTCAGCCGCGGCCGCTCTCGCTCGTCCAGCCCACGTCCTCCCAATGCGGGTAGATCGAGGCGAACGCGGCGGGGCCCAGGTTGGCCAGGCCGCGGTGGTAGGCCCAGATGTCGGGGCCGTTGGCCAGCGGCATGAGCCCGTACAACGTCAGCCAGTCCTTCTCCACGGCGTTGATCTGCTCGGCCTGCGCGGCGGGGTCGGCGATCGAACCGAGGCCGCGGATGCGGGCGTCGAGGGCGGGCGACCCGGCTCCGGTGATGTTGAACGGGTGGGTCGAGCACATGGCCTGGCACACGGTGGCCACCGGCGACGGGCTGTTGGCGGCGAGACTCATGATGAGGATCCCGAAGTCGCGGCTGTCGGTGACCTGGCGGAACGCGGTCGTGGGCAGGATCGCGACCTGCACCTCGATCCCGGCGGCGGCGGCCTGGCTGCGCAGCGTCTCCCCGAGGGCGTTGCTCATCGGGTCGTCGCCGAATCCGACGTACCGCACGCTGACCCGGCGTCCATCGCGCGCGAAGATGCCGTCCGAGCCGCGGGTGTACCTGGCGGCTTCGAGGGTGGCGCGGGCCGCGGCGGGGTCGTACGTCACCGGCATGTTGTCGCGCGCCTGCGGCTGGAACGGGAAGTACACCAGCGAGTTGACCGCGCCCTCGGTCCAGTTCATCCCCTCGTAGCGCACCCGGTTCCACTGCTCGCGATCGATGGCCTGCCACAGGGCCTTGCGAACCGCGACGTCGGAGAGCGTCGGGTCGTCGGTGTTGAACTCCAGCACGGTCGTCTGCAGCCGCCGGCTCGCCCGCACGTCGAGGTCGGGTGCCTGCTGCACCTGCGCGTACCGGGCGCGGGTGTCGATCCGGGTGGCGTCGATCTCGCCGTTGGTGAACGCGGGCAGGGAGGCGGAGTCCGTCATGTGCCGGAAGCTGATCTCTGCTAGCCGTGGCGTGCGGCCCCACCAGCGCGGGTTGCGCTCGAGGGTGATCGTCTTCGTCGTCGTGTCCAGCGACCGGAGCGTGAACGGCCCGGCGCGCCATTCGGGGTGGAAGGCGTCGCCGGTGAAGCTGTCGTTGAACGTCGCGACCGAGGCGGCGGCCGGGTGCAGGAGAGTGACGAAGAGGTCCGTCACGGGGTGGAAGCTGCGGCCGGCGCGAAAGGTCACCACGACCTGGTGGGCGTTCGCGCCGGCCTCGACCGACTCGATGTCCTCGTAGCCGGCGGACGAGGCGGGCCGGTAGCCGCCGGGCCGGGTGCCCTCGCGGCTGACCTGCCAGACGGCGCGGAACGCGCGGTAGTCGATGGGGGTGCCGTCGTTCCAGACGGCCCGCGGGTTGAGGTCGTAGGTGACCACGTCGCGCCCGTCGCGCCGGGTCAGCGCGGGCATCGCGGTGAGGAACTCGGGCCGCGGGGTGATCGTGCCCTGCGGGTCGTAGTCGTACAGCACGGGGTCGGTGGCGCTGAGGACGAGCCCGGCGTCGCTGCTCGCCCCGTCGTCGTGCAGGAGGTTCCAGCGCGCGGGAAACTCGTCGAGCGGCAGTGTCAAGGACCCACCGTCGGCCAGTTCTTCACGGGGTGTCAGCCGCCGGGCGTCCAGCGACGAGACCTCCCGCGCGTTCGCCGTGCCCCCGGTCGCGGTGCCGCTCGTGCCGACCGCGTTCGGGGCGCCGGTGTCGAACACGGGGCCGGGGGAGGCCAGGGTGCACGAGCTGAGGACGAGCGTCAGCGCGACGACCAGCAGCATCAGCGCGCGCGACCGCGCGCCCACGTGCCCCGTCCCTCTCACGACTCCCCCTGCGTGTGCTCTTCGCCGGACTGCCCCGACCGGTCTCCGCACCGAGGGTAGCGGTTTCCGACAGTGGCGAGAAACCGTCTGGCACAGTGCCTTTGGTCCTTCGATGAGCGGTCCGTTCCACGGGTTCAGCGGCCGGCCGGCGCCACGTCAGGGGCGCTCGAATCGGTCGCGCGCGGCCTCGAGGTGGTGGCAGGCGGCCGCGGTGTCGGGCGGGGCGAGGTCGTGGCCGACCAGATCCGGGCCGGTGGAGCGGCAGCGCGCGGCGGCGGCCGGGTCGAGCGCACCGATCAGCGGGCAGCGATCGACGACCGGGCACCCGACCGCCGCGCGCTCAGGACGCCACTCCCGGTCGCGCCCCCGATGGTTTTGGTGCGTCGGCTCCGGGAGCGGGATCGGCCGGTGGGCGCGGGCGGCGACCGGGTCCGGCACCGGGGCCGCGGAGAGCAGCGCCCGCGTGTAGGGGTGCTGCGGGTGCGCGAACACCGAGCGGACCGACCCCGTCTCCACGATCCGGCCGGCGTACATCACCGCGACCCGGTCGGCCAGGTCGCGCACCACCTGCAGGTCGTGGGCGACGACGAGGTAACTGAGCCCGAGCCGCGCGCGCAGATCGGCGAGCAGCCGCACGATCTCGCGCTGCACGAGCACGTCGAGCGCCGACACCGGCTCGTCGAGCAGCAGCACCGTGGGGTCGGCCGCCAGCGCGCGGGCGATCGCGACCCGCTGCCGCTGGCCCCCCGAGAGCTGTGCCGGGAACCGCGCGAGCAGCGGCTCGGGCAGGTCGACCAGCGTCAGCACCGTGCGCACCCGGGCCGCGACGTCGGGCCGGGCGGCGGGGCGCACCGCCTCCGCGATGAGCTGCGCGACGGTCATCCGAGGGTCCAGGGCGGCGGAGGCGTCCTGGAAGACCAGCTGCGCGGGCGGGCGCCGACGCGTGCTTCGACGGGGGCTCCGACGGCTCGGGTGTCCGGCCGGTTCGGACCGGTTGCCCGGGCCGCCCGCGCGCATGGTGACGGAGCCGCCGATCGTGACCCCGGGAGTGCGCACCCCCGTGAGCTCGTCCATGATCCGCAGCAGCGTCGACGTCTTGCCGCTGCCCGATTCGCCCACGAGAGCTAGGCATTCACCGGCGTCGAGGCGCAGGTCGACCCCCTCGACGACCCGGGTCGCGCTCGCGCGGCGGCCGAAGCGGCCGGCCGGGCGCCGCGGGAGGGCGCGGCGCTCGTCGTACTCGACCCGCAGGCCGCGCACCTCGAGGACGGGCTCGGCGGTCCTGTCGGGGCGCGTGCGCTCCGGCGCGTCGGGGCCGGCGCCGGGATCGGCTGCTGGCCCGGCTGCTGAGCCGGCTGGCGCGGTGCCGCCGGCGGCCGCGAGCAGGCGCACGGTCGTGGGGTGGGCGGGGCTGCGGTAGAGCCGGTCGACGGGTTCGTGCTCGACGAGCCGCCCGGAGTCGAGCACGGCGACGTCGTCGGCGAGCCCCGCGACGATGCCGAGGTCGTGGGTGATGAGCAGGAGCGCGGAGCCGGCCTCCTGGGTCGCGCGCGCGAGCACCTGCAGCACGTGGGCCTGCACGGTGACGTCCAGGGCGGTCGTCGGTTCGTCGGCGAGGACGAGGGCGGGTTCGTTGGCGATCGCCATCGCGATCGCCACTCGCTGCCGCTGCCCGCCGGAGAGTTCGTGCGGGTACGCGTCGGCCACGCGGCGCGGATCGGCCATGCCGACCAGACGCAGCAGGTCGAGGGTGCGCGCCCGGACCGCGCGCCGGCCGCCGCGCCGCTCGGTCCCGGGGGTGCCGTCGTGCGCGCGGACCGCCTCGTCGACCTGGGCGCCGACGCGCAGCACCGGAGTCAGCGAGCCGTGCGGGTCCTGGAAGACCATCGCGACGTCCCGCCCCCGGTGCCGGCTCATCGCGGTGTCGTCGAGACCGAGCAGCTCGGTGCCGCCGACCAGCACGGAGCCGGTGACGCGGGCCCGGGCGGGCAGCAGCCCGATCACGGCCAGGCCGAGCGCCGACTTGCCGGAGCCGGAGGGGCCGACGAGGCCGAGCGTGCGCCCGGGCGCGATCCGCAGGTCGACGCCGCGCACGGCCGGCACCGGGCCGTCGCCGCCGGGAAACGACACGTGCAGGTCGCGTACGGCCAGCGCGTCGCAGCTCACGCGCGCCGCCCGGTGCTCGAGCGCGGGTCGAGGGCGTCGCGCAGGGCGTCCCCGAGCAGGGCCAGGCCCAGCGTGATCCACACGAGCACGACGGTCGGTGCCCAGAACAGCCACGGGTAGGCGTACAGCTGGCTCGCCGATCGGCCGACGAGTTGCCCGAGGGAGACCTCCGGCGGGCGCACCCCGATGCCGAGGTAGGACAGCAGGGTCTCGGTGACGATGGCCGCCGAGGTGCCGAG
>JBDIAM010000206.1:0-6396 GCA_039812445.1 Piscicoccus intestinalis
GGCGCGACCCAGGCCGGCGACGCCGGCGCCCGCACGCCCGAACCGTGACGTGGCCGGTCCGGGAGGTCAGTTCCTGACGCTCGGGTCGTGACCGGTCAGCTCTCGGGCCGGTCCTCGCGGTCCCGCGGCAGGGGCGGGCCGGTGTGGCGTCTCGACGGGTCGTCTTCGGGGTCGCCGCCGTCGTAGGGCGCGGTGTCGTGCTCGAGCACTTTGCGCCACCAGCCGATCGCGTACGTGGTGAAGGCGATCGCGAGCGCGACCAGGAGCGCGGCATCGACGATCGGACGCCAGCCGCCGATGCCGACCGTGCCGTCGTCCTTCTGCACGACCGGCACCTCGTCGCCCGGCGCCAGCGCGAACAGGCCGGGGTCGGTCAGGGCCACCGAGCGGTCGCCGGAGGGGCCGGTGACCTCGACGACACACGGTCCGGTCATGCCCAGCGCGCGGGAACACTCGGTGACGACGGCCGGCGTCGCCTCCCGCGGCCAGGCGTGTCCGAGGGCATAGCCGGTGAGACGGATGCCGAACTGCCACAACAGGATCGCCATCGACGAGATGACCATGAGGGCGATCACCTTGAACGCCAGGGTCTCGACGATCCGGGCGGGGCTGCTGGTGCCTGAGCGCCCGGCAAAGCGGCGATCGGGTCGGGCGGCGCGTGACATCACCCCTCCCTATCGACCAGCACCCGCGCCGATTCAACCGCCGCACAGACGTCGTTCGTCCCAGCGCCCCCAGCGCCCCCCAGCGCCCCCCCATCGCCCGCCCGCGCACCTCCCCACCTGGCCGAAGGCTGCCCTTTCGGTCGAGGGCTAGGGCTGTAGTACGAGTCCTCGACCGAAAGGGCAGCCTTCGGCCGTCTGAGGGGTGGCCGTCAGCGCCCGTGACCCTCGTCGGCCCAGGCGCGCAGGGCCGCGAGTGCGCGCTCGGCGTCCGGTCCGCTGATGCGCGCCGTGAGCTCGTCGCCCTGCCGGGCCCCCAGGGTCGTCAACAGCAGCATGCTGCCGACGTCCACCGGTCCGCGGCCGTTCGTCGCATCGGCGATGAGCACGGTGACGTCGAGATCCTGCACCGCCTGCGCGAGTCGGGCCGCGGGGCGAGCGTGCAGACCGTCCGGCGCGGTGAGGGTGACCGCCCAGGTCAGCCCGTCGGGTTCGGCTGCCGTGTCGGGGTCGGCTGCCGCGTCGGCCACCGGATCGGCGGTCGCCTCGGGAGCGGCTGTCGGTTCGTTCGGGTCGCCGGGTGCGTCGGCGACCGGATCGGCCGAGAGCTGCTCGCGTTTGGCGACCAGACCGTTCTCGGCATCGGCCGCGACGGCGTCGAGCCCGGCACCTGCGGAGGCGGTGACGTAGGCGGCGACGAGCCCTTCGACCAGCGCCGCTGGCGAGAGCCGCACGGGCGGCCCGTCGTCGATGAACTCCAGCGCCATCTCGGCAGAAAGGATCGCGCTGCCGAGGTCGAGGAGCACGAGCACGCCGTCGGTCTGCGTGCGCAGGCCGTCGATGGCGGAGGCGATGGCCTGCGCGTCGGTGCCGAACGCGTCGTCGAGGCCGGCCGCGATCGCCACCGGGGGCCGTCGCGGCGGCGGCACCATCTCCTGCGCGAGTTCCACCGCGGCCCGGGCAAGCGCCCGGGAGTGCGACACGACGACGATCCCGATCACGCGGTCCCCTTCCACCGTTCGCGCACCGACCCTACTGACCTCTCGCCGAAGGATTCGCCATATCGACTATCGCGATCCGAGGCCGATCCTGGCCTCGGCGCTCTGACCTGCGCTTTCCCGTGGCGGGCGCGGGCGGTGGCGCCATCGCGATCGTCGATATGGCGAATCCTCGGCGCCTCACCCCAGCGTGCGGGCGGCGCTGTCGAGGAGCAGCGCCAGGCTCGTCGCGCCCGGGTCCTGGGTGCCCCGGCTGCGTTCGCCCAGGTAGGAGGCCCGGCCCTTGCGGGCGACGAGGTCGATCGTCGCGTCCCGACCCCGCGCGGCACCGTCGGCGGCGGCCCGCAGCGCCGCCGCCACGTCGGCCCCGTCCGCGACCGCGGCGTCGTACGCCTCCAGCGCGGGGGCCAGGGCGTCGACCATCGTCTTGTCACCGACACTGGCCTTGCCGCGGTCGACGATGCCCTGCAGACCGGCCCGCAGCGCGGTGCCCCATTGCGCGGCGTCGATGTCGCCGTCGGCGGGCAGCGCCTTGGCCAGGCGCAGGAAGAACGTGCCGTACAGCGGCCCGGACGCTCCGCCGACCGTGTTGACCAGCGTCATGCCCGCCTTCTTCAGCAGCGCCGCGGCGTCGTCGAAGTCGTCGGCGCCGTCGGTGGTCAGCGCGGCGACGGCGCTCATGCCGCGGTGCATGTTCGAGCCGTGGTCGGCGTCGCCGATGCGCCGGTCGAGATCGGTGAGCAGGTCGGCGTTCTGCGCGATGACCCGCGCGTAGTCCGCGAGCCACGCGGCGGCGACAGCCGGGGCGAGGGCGGCCATCAGCAACCCCACCGCAGGCCCGGAGTGTTCACCGGGGCGTCCCACAGCCGCACGAGTTCGTCGTCGGCGCGCAGCACGGTCAGTGAGCAGCCGGCCATCTCCAACGAGGTGATGTAGTTGCCGACGAGGCAGCGCGCGACCCGCACCCCGGACCTCTCGAGCACCGCCGCGACCTCGCCGTACATGAGGTACAGCTCGAGCAGCGGGGTGCCGCCCATGCCGTTGAGCATGACGATCGCGTCGCCGACACCCGCGGCATTGGTGTCGGAGCCGGCGGCGAGGTCGGCGAGCAGCGGCTCGACGAGCATGGCCGCGAGCTCCCGCGCGGACGCGAGCGGCCGGCGTTCGCGGCCCGGCTCCCCGTGGATGCCGATGCCGAGCTCGAACTCCGCCTCGCCGAGGTCGAAGGTCGGGCGCCCGGCGGCGGGCACGGTGCACGAGGTCAGCGCGAGCCCCATCGAGCGACCGTTGCCGTTGATGCGCCGTGCGAGCTCCAGCAGCGCGTCGAGGTCCCGGCCCTCCTCGGCAGCGGCGCCGACGAGCTTCTCGAGCAGCACGGTGACGCCGACGCCGCGGCGTCCCGCCGTGTAGAGGGAGTCGGTGACGGCCACGTCGTCGTCGGTGATCACCGTCTCCACGCGGATGTCGGATTCGGCGGCGAGCTCGGCGGCCATCTCGAAGTTCATGACGTCGCCGGTGTAGTTCTTCACGATGTGCAGCACGCCGGCGCCGCCGTCGACGGCCTCGGTGGCGACCTGCATCTGCTCGGGCACGGGGGAGGTGAACACCTCGCCGGCGCAGGCGGCGTCGAGCATGCCGGGCCCGACGAAGCCGCCGTGCAGGGGCTCGTGACCCGACCCGCCTCCGGAGACCAAGCCCACCTTGCCCCGCACGGGGGCGTCGGCGCGGTAGACGATCCGGTGCTCCAGGTCGACCCGCAGCCGATCGGGGTGCGCGGCGCCGACGCCCCGCAGCGCGTCGACGACGACGGAGCCGGCGTCGTTGATGAGCTTCTTCATCCCCCCAGTCAACCGCTCCCGCTCCCGCCCCGGGGCCGAACCACCGTGGCCGAAGGCTGCCCTTTCGGTCGAGGGCTAGGGCTGTAGCCGGAGCCCTCGACTGAAAGGGCAGCCTTCGGCCGTCTGGGGGGGGCGGGGGTGTGCCGTGGCGGGGCTCCGTCCGTCCGGGGGGTCGGCAAGGGGGCGCGGAGACGGTACTGTGGGGGGACCTCCGCGTACCCGCCACGACGGAACCGGAGGCCACGACCCGGCTCCGGCACACCTGGCCCGGCGCGGGTCGCGTCACCGACAACGCACCGGCTCCGGCGATCCCGGGCGTGCGATGAGTGAAGGAGAAGTCGTGAGCGACAACGATGTCGTCAGCCACGAGGCCGTGGCACGCAAGGCCGCCGACGCGTTCGGCGTGGATCACCACGAGAGCGTCATAGGGCGGCCCAAGATCATGCTCGACGGTGGGCCGGAGACGATCCGGTTCATCGACAAGGACGGGCGCCGCATCCGCAACGAGGTCAACCTCCCCTACGACCCGTACGTCGACGCCCTCACCGAGGACGACGGCCAATACCTCTACCGCGACATGGCGCTCGTGCGCCGCTTCGACAAAGAGGCCACCGCGCTGCAGCGGCAGGGCCAGCTCGGGCTGTGGCCGGGCCTGCTCGGCCAGGAGGCCGCGCAGATCGGCATCGGGCGCGCGATGCAGCCGCACGACTACGCCTTTCCCAGCTACCGCGAGCACGGCGTCGCGTGGTGCCGCGGCGTCGACCCGCTGCACCTGCTCGCGATGTTCCGCGGCGTCGACAACGGCGCGTGGGACCCGGCGGAGAAGAACTTCCACCTCTACACGATCGTCATCGGCAACCAGGCCCTGCACGCGGTCGGCTACGCGATGGGCGTGCAGCGCGACGGCGCGTACGGCACCGGCGACCCCGCGCGCGACACCGCGGTCGTCACGTTCTTCGGAGACGGTGCCACGAGCCAGGGCGACATCAACGAGTCGTTCGTCTTCGCCGCGGTCAACCAGAGCCCGATTGTGTTCTTCTGTCAGAACAACCAGTGGGCGATCAGCGAACCCAACGAGCGGCAGAGCCGCATCCCGCTCTACCAGCGCGCCCGCGGCTTCGGCTTCCCCGGCGTACGCGTCGACGGCAACGACGTGCTGGCCTGCTACGCGGTCGGCATGCACGCGCTCGAGCACGCCCGCAGCGGCCAGGGCCCCTTCCTCATCGAGGCGTTCACGTACCGGATGGGCGCGCACACGACCTCCGACGACCCGACGAAGTACCGCGACTCGGCCGAGGTCGACCTGTGGGGCGAGCGCGACCCGCTGTACCGGCTCAAGGCGTTCCTGCTGAGCCTGCACGACACCAAGCAGGAGTTCTTCGACGAGGTCGACGCGGAGGCCGACGCGCTGGCCGCGCGCATCCGCAAGGCGTGCGAGGAAATGCCGGACCCGCCGCGCGAGAACCTCTTCAACAATGTCTACGTCGAGGACCACCCGGGCCTGGCCCGCGAGCGCGAGGAGTTCTTCGAGTACCAGGCCGGATTCGCCGACGCCGGGGTCGATGCCGGCGCGGCGGGGCAGGGGGTGGCCCGATGACGCGTCTGACGCTGGCCAAGGGCATCACCGCGGGGCTGCGCCGCGCGATGGAGAACGACCCGAAGGTGCTCGTCATGGGCGAGGACGTCGGCCGGCTCGGCGGCGTCTTCCGCGTCACCGAGGGGCTGCAGAAGGACTTCGGCGAAGACCGGGTCATCGACACCCCGCTCGCGGAGTCGGGCATCGTCGGCACCGCGATCGGCCTCGCGCTGCGCGGCTACCGGCCGGTCGTCGAGATCCAGTTCGACGGGTTCGTGTACCCGGCGTTCGACCACATCACGAGCCAGGTCGCGAAGATGCACGCGCGCTCGCTGGGCACCGTGCGCCTGCCGATGGTCATCCGCATCCCGTGCGGCGGCGGCATCGGCGCGGTCGAGCACCACAGCGAGAGCAACGAGGCGTACTTCCTGCACAGCGCGGGCCTGCGGGTCGTCGCGTGCAGCAACGCCGAAGACTCGTACTGGATGATCCAGCAGGCGGTCGCCACCGACGACCCGGTGATCTTCTTCGAGCCCAAGCGCCGCTACCACGAACGCATGGAGGTCGACGAGACCGCTACGGCGGCACCGCGATCCCTGTACGAGGCGGCGGTCGTGCGGGAGGGTACCGACGCGACGCTCGCCTGCTATGGGCCCATGGTCAAGACCTGCCTGCAGGCCGCAGAGGCGGCCGCCTCCGACGGGGTCTCCCTCGAGGTCGTCGACCTGCGCGGGCTCAACCCGCTCGACACCGACACGGTGTTCGCGTCGGCGAAGAAGACCGGCCGGCTCGTCGTCGTGCACGAGGCGAGCAGCTTCATGGGCTTCGGTGCCGAGATCGCCGCGCAGGCGATGTCCGAGTGCTTCTACCACCTGGAGGCGCCGGTCATCCGCGTCACCGGATATTCGATCCCGTACCCGCCGAGCAAGCTCGAAGAGGACTTCCTGCCCGACCTCGATCGGGTGCTCGACGGCGTCGACCGGGCGCTGGCCTACTGAGAGGGGAGTGGACATGGGACTCAAGACGTTCAACCTGCCCGACCCCGGCGAGGGGCTGACCGAGGCCGAGATCGTCACGTGGATGGTCAAACCCGGCGACGCGGTGAAGGTCAACGACGTGGTCGTCGAGATCGAGACGAGCAAGTCGCTCGTCGAGCTGCCGATCCCGTGGGAGGGCACGGTCGGCGAGCTGCTCGTCGCCGAGGGTGAGGAGGTGCCCGTCGGCGCGCCGATCATCACCATCGAGGTGGCCGGTGTGGCGGACGACCCGGCTCCCGCTGCGGCCTCCGCACCGGCTCCCGCGGAGCCCGACACCGCTGCGGC
>JBDIAM010000207.1:0-6378 GCA_039812445.1 Piscicoccus intestinalis
CCCTGGTACGGCAAGATGTGGAGCTCGATCGTCATCGCCGACCGGCCCGACGTCGACAAGACCGTCGAGCTGTCGCCGGTGGGGGAGCAGCCCGGCTCCACACCGGCTCCGGGCGGCACGAGCGGGAGCACCGGCTCGAGCGACCCGTCTGGTACAACCGGCTCGACGGGCACGACCGCTCCGTCGGGCACCTCCGATTCGTCCGGTGCCTCGGGTACGGGGGCCAGCGGCACGTCGGGGACGAGCGAGGGGACGGGGCCGTGAGCGACTCTGCGCCGCGGGAGCCGGTCTCGGGCGCCGACCTGGCGGTCGTGAGCGCTCAGCTCGGCCGGCCCGCCCGCGGGGTGGAGGCGGTGGCGCACCGCTGCCCGTGCGGCAACCCCGACGTCGTGACGACCGCGCCGCGGCTGGCCGACGGCACCCCGTTTCCGACGACGTTCTACGCCACGTGCCCGCGCCTGACCGGCGCGATCAGCACATGTGAGTCCACCGGCCTCATGCGCGAGATGTCCGACCGGCTCGCCACCGACGAGGCGCTGGCCGACGCGTACGCGGCCGCGCACGAGGACTACCTGCGGCGGCGGGCCGAGCTGGGCGACGTGCCGGAGATCGCCGGCGTCAGCGCCGGCGGCATGCCGCGCCGGGTGAAGTGCCTGCACGTGCTGGCCGCGCACGCGCTCGCCGCCGGCCCCGGCGTCAACCCGCTCGGCGACGAGGTGCTCGCCGCCCTCGACCCGTGGTGGCGCGCCGGCCCGTGCGTCGCGCCCCCTGACGCCGGCTCCGACTGAGCATCGAGCTTCCGTTGACCTCCTCGTTGCGGCCCTGAGTGCGCTCAGCCGGTCCGGTCGGCAGACGGCAGCCGTTCGCTGAGGTCGGTGACCTGCTGCTGGAGCTGGCGCACCTCGTCGGTGAGTTGATTCACCGACTCCTGCGACTGCCGCAGTTGTGACTCCGTGCTCTCGTCGGGGCCGCTGCTCCTGTCGCTGGAGGCGTTGCAGCTGTTCAGAGCCGCGATGCACGCGATGACGAGGATCCAGCGGGAGCGGGAGCGCAGCTTGCCGATCTCGGCGCGCTGCTCCTCCAGGAGCGCGCGCAGGTCGTCGTTCGAGGCCGGCAGCGGCTGGGGCTGACCGGCGTTCGACCCGCGCTGGTCGGCGCCCTCGGGCGGCTCGTAGGGCGGGATGGGAGCGCCGTAACCGGACATCGCCTCAGCGTAGTCTCGTGCCGGTCCCGTGTACCGAGTCGAACTACTCGCGTCGGTGGGGCGACCGATCGGCTTCATCGAAGAGAAGGGAGCGCCCATGCGCGTCGGCGCCGTCGACTGCGGCACGAACTCGATCCGCCTGCTCGTGACCGATCTGCGCGACGAGGCGCCGCCGGGCGAGGTGGTGCGCCGGATGGAGGTCGTGCGCCTCGGGCAGGGACTGGACGCCACCGGCTCGATCGCGCCCGAGGCGATGGCCCGCACCCTTGGGATGTCGCGCGAATACGCCCGGCAGTGCGCCGAACTCGGGGTGGAGCGGGTGCGGTTCGTCGCGACCTCGGCGTCGCGGGACGCCTCGAACGCGGCGGAGTTCGTCGCGGGCGTGGCCGAGGCGTTCGCGCGCTGGCAGATCGCGCCGGAGGTGATCACCGGCGATCAGGAGGCGCAGCTGTCGTTCGACGGCGCGACCGGGGAGCTGCCCGCGCGGGGGGTGGCGGGTCCGTATCTCGTCGTCGATCTCGGCGGCGGGTCGACGGAGTTCGTGCGCGGCGACCACGGCCGGGTGCGGGCGCAGCGGTCGGTGAACATCGGCTGCGTCCGCTTCCACGAGCGGTTCGGTTTCGACGCCCCCGCGACCGCCGGGCAGATCGAGTCGGCGACGGCCGAGATCGACGCGGCCCTCGACGTCGCGCAGGAGGCGGTCGGCTTCGACGAGGTCGAGACGCTGGTCGGGCTGGCCGGCACGGTGACGACGCTGGCGGCGCACGCGCTGGGCCTGGACCGGTATGAGCGCGACACGATCCACGGCAGCGTGCTGTCGGTGCAGACCGTGCAGGCCGCGTGCGAGCAGCTGCTCGGCATGACGGCGCAGGAGCGCGCCGAGCTGGGGTTCATGCACCCGGGGCGCGTCGACGTCATCGGCGCGGGGGCGCTCATCTGGTCGCGGATCGTCGGGCGGGTCGCGCAGCGGGCCGGGTTGACGTCGGTGGTCACCTCGGAGCACGACATCCTCGACGGCATCGCGTTGAGCCTGGGGCGATGAGCCGGGATTCGGGAGGCGCGTCGGCGGCCGGTCCGGGCGGCGAGCTGCTGCCGCACCCGGTGGTCGGGGGCGCGTTCACCTCGCCGGTCGCGCCCGGTTCGGGTTGGCCGGGCGATCCGGCGACCGCTCGGACTCCGGTGGCGCACGACGCGCAGGCGGTGCGTGAGCTCGCGGGCAGCGCGCCCGGTCTGCCGGAGCTGGAGGCTCGGATCAGCGTGTGCCGGGCCTGCCCGCGGCTGGTGGCGTGGCGCGAGCAGGTGGCGGTGACGAAGCGCGCGGCGTGGCGCGGCGAGCCGTACTGGGGGCGACCGGCTCCGGGGTTCGGCGACGAGCACCCGTCGGCGCTGGTCATCGGGCTGGCGCCGGCCGCGCACGGGGCGAACCGGACGGGCCGGATGTTCACCGGAGACCGTTCCGGCGACTGGATCTACGCGGCGCTGCACCGAGCGGGGTACGCGACGCAGGCGAGCAGCGTCGCGGCCGGCGACGGGTTGGAGCTGCGCGGCGTGCGCATCGTGGCGACGGCGCGGTGCGCGCCGCCGGCGAACAAGCTGACGCCGGGGGAGCGCGCGGCGTGCGGCGGTTGGTTGGACCGGGAGCTGGAGCTGCTGGTGCCGTCGGTGCGTAGCGTGCTCGCGCTGGGCCTGGTCGGCTGGGACGCGCTGCTCGCGGCGGGGCGCCGCCTCGGGTGGCGGATCCCGCGCCCCAAGCCGCGGTTCGGGCACGGCGCGGTCGCCGAACTGGGCCTGCCCGACGGCCGCCCGCTGCGGCTCGTCGGCTGCTACCACGTGAGCCAGCAGAACACCTTCACCGGCAAGCTCACCGAGCCGATGCTCGACGCCGCGATCGCCCTGCTGCGCGAGTGAGCATCAGCGTGCGCGAGTGAGCATCAGAACGGCGGGTGCTCCGCGCGGTAGGTGAGCAGCTCGGCGGTCTCGCGGCCGTGCTGGTCGCGCTCGCGGCGCAGCTGGGCGCGCAGTCGGCCGACCTCGCGGGCGAGTGCGAGCGCGCGCCGACGCAGGTCGACGAGGTCGTCGGGTTCGATCGTCGGCGGGCAGTGGGCCTGCGGGGATTCGCCGTCCGGTGGGGCGGGATCGTCGGGGTCGGGCGCGCGCGGCGGGGCGGGATCGTCGGGGTCGGGCGCGCGCGGCGGGGCGGGCGCACCGGCTCCGAGGGCGGGGTCGAGGTCGCGGTAGTCCATGGGGAAGGTGACGTACTCGCGGCCGTCGGGCAGGAGCCAGGTGACGGTGCCGTCGGGGCGGATGCGCGCGGACCAGTGCCGGCGGGTTTTCTTGGAGTGGTGCAGGCGGCACAGGCCTTGGAGGTTCTCGCCGCAGTGCAGGCCGCCGTCGCGTCGCTCGATGACGTGGTCGAGGTCGAGGTATTCGGCCGGCCGGTTGCAGCCGGGCGCCCGGCAGATGCCGTCGCGGGCCCGCACGGCCCGGGCCATGTCGGCCGGGATGCGGATGGAGTCGACGACCGTGGCCATCGCGTAGCCGGTGACGGGGTCGGCGACGATGCGCCGCCAGACGTTGCCGGCGCGGGTGGCGAGGTCGCGCACGACGTCGGCGGCGACCGGGGTGCCGTCGACGAGGCCGGGCTCGTCGGTGACGCCGAGCAGGGAGGCGGCCGAGATGACGACGTCGACGACCGCGGCGGGCCACCCCACGTCGCCCGGGTGGTCGACGCTCGTCGGGGCGTCGGCCGCGGGCTGCCCGAAGAGGAGCAGGTCGAGCGCCACGTCGGAGCGCAGCTGCGCGAGCGTGCGGTCGTCGCCGTCGGACTTGATGGCGCGGGCGATGGCGTCGACGCGGCGCTGGGCGCCGAGGCAGCGGGCGTCGGCGCCGCTGACGCCGAAGGTGGCGACCCCGTCGGAGTCGCTGCAGACCCAGGTGGTGCGCTGGGCCAGGCTCCGCGCGCGGCGGGTCCCGCGGTCGGTGTGTCGGCCGATCTCGCGGCGCATCGCCGCGCGGAACAGGCCCTGCCCGACGGGGGCACCGGTGGCCGCGGCCCGTGCGCGGGCGTGCGCGATGACGGCGTCGACGACCGCCTGGCGTTGTTCGTCGGTGAGGTCGAGGTCGTCGGTGTCGCGCACGAGCGCGCACCCCTGTTCGAAGGCCAGCGCGTCGTCGTTGACCGCCGCCTGGATGGGGGCGGTGAGCTCCGGTGCGGCCGTGGCGAACCGCACCCGCAGCAGCCAGCCCGTGCGGGTGCCGCCGAAGGTGAGGGTCGCGGTGTCGACGACGCAGGTCTGCGCGTCGGCCTCGATCTGGGCCGCCGAGCGCCGACGCCCGGCGGCCAGCGCCACGGCCGGTGCGCCCGCTGCCTCCAGGCGTCGCTGGTGTTCGAGGTCGGAGGCGGTCTGCTCGGCGACGAGGGCGCGGAGCACTTCGGTGCGCTGCAGCTCGAGCGCCTCGATGGCGGCCGTGATCTCTCGGGCCTGCTCCCACAGCGAGGTCTCGGCAGGCGTCGTCTCGGCAGGCGTCGTTTCGGCAGGGGGCGTCTCAGCAGCCGCCGGCTGTAGCGCGGTCGCCGCGGGGGAGTCCGCACCGCAGCCAACCCCCGCATCCGCATCCGCGGCGGCCGCGCGGGCGAAGCGAGCCCGCCGACTAGGGCTGGTCTCCTCCTTGCTGATCTCGTCTCGACCGGCGCTCCCGGGACCGGCCTCCCGCGGGTCGAACTCCAGGAGGACCGTGATGGCCGGCTCCAGCAGCTCCCACGCCAGGCCGTCGCCCAACTCACCGCGGGCGAGAACCGTCGGGGCATCGAAGCGCTTCCCAGGCATGACGCACCCCCTTAGGCGGGTTTCGAGAGCTTCACCAGCCCCTCCATTCTAGCTGATGGAGGCCATCAATTGGAATGCTTGTACGAGACTTCCAGAAGTGCTCCGAGAATTGACCGCTCGACGCACGTCGAGTGGTCACCGCACATAGACGCGTGCGTTCTCACCCTTGTGACCTGCGATGTTGCACAGCGCAACGAAGGTGACCTCTCGCGAGTGGTCACTGCACATGACACATTGCGGTTCGCAGGCGCCCCGCGGCGCCGGACCGACCGGCGGCGCCCTTCGCCGCTCAGCGGCGCGGCGGCGCAGCTGATGCGTCCATCACGTAGGAGCGCTCCATGAGGTCGGTCATCGCCTGCCGGAAGTCGGCGCGTTTCTCGTCGCTCCAAGCCGCGGTCAACTCGGCGAAGACGGACTCCTGCCAACGATGGGCCTCGTCCAGCATGGAGCGGCCGTCGGGCGTGAGCGATGCCTCGCGTCGACGGCTGTCGGCCGCAGGCGCCGCCGTGGTCAGGTAGCCGGCTGCTTCGGCGCTCCTGATCAGCCGCGACGCTCCGCTCTGGTCGATCCCGATCTCGTGGGCGATCGCGTTCACGGTGGCCGCGGATCCGCGCCGGCCGATCGCGTGCGCGGCCTCGCAGACCAGCACGAGTCGCCCCTGCTCGCCACCGGCATCTCCGGCGGCGGCGCGGCGCGCCCAGTGCCGCACGAAGTGGAACAGGACTTGCCCGGGGCCCGGGTCGCTCATTCGGTCGCCGCCATCTCGCGGCAGATGTAGGCCAGTTCGAGAGCGGCTTTGAGCTCCGGGAGCCTGAGCGCGGCCGTGATCTTCCCGCCGGAGGCGCGAAAGACCGTCGCCACCCGCGCGCACTTCGCGCTCTGCGGCCAGGTGGCGTCCTGCTCGACCACCATTAGGCGCTCGCTCACCGGGTGCCACGACCGCGGGATCAGCGTGATCCCGGAGCGCTCGACCCATTCTGCGAACTGCGTCGATGTGATCGGGCCGGCGCCTTTCGGGCCGAGTACGACGATCGGGTCGCCGACCGCCTCCGCGGATCGCTGCAGGTCGCCCGCGTTGACGCTCGCGTGCCACTCGTTGATCGCTGCTTCGAGCGCTGACTCCATGTGCCAAGTGTATGCGTTTTGCATATATTTCGCCGATCGAGCGAAAGGCGGCTCGACCCGCGAATGGGCGCTCCTCGTTCGGTCCGTGCGGCCACGCCACCCTGGCGCCGACGAGCGGCGTCAGGCTCGGTCGAGGTCGGCCTTGGTGAAGACCGCCCGGGTCTGCAGCCCGATGTCGCTCAACGGTCCGTCGACGGCGCCGCTGCGGTCGATGGCGCACAC
>JBDIAM010000208.1:0-6351 GCA_039812445.1 Piscicoccus intestinalis
TGCGGAGGCGCTCAGACCGCGAGCAGCGACGGCGCGTGGCGCCAGAACTCCTCGCGGGCTCGCTGCCAGACCTGGCCGTCGGGCAGGGTGGCGAGCAGCGGGCGCAGTTCGGCGGAGTAGTCGGTGGAGGCCTCGCGGGGCAGCAGCGTGACGAGGTTGTCGACGGCGATGAGCCGCGCCGGGCGGCTTCCCCCGCGCAGCTCGCGCACCGGGGAGTCGCAGGTCGTCAGCTCGTGATACAGCGGCACGAGGCCGTAGCGCCGGCTCACCGTGGGGAGCGCCTCGCTGATCACCGACAGGCGCCGATCCGGCCGGTCGAGGTCGTCGCCGACGAGGAAGGGCTGGCAGGGACCGGTGGGCCGAGCGGCGTTGACGAGGATGTCGTGGTCGAGCAGGGCCGCCGTGTCGATGTCGCGGGTTTCGTCCACATCCCAGCGGGTCGTGGCGACGCCGGCGACCGCGAGCGCGTCGCAGGCACCCCGGCCCGAGCGGCCCTTGGCGCCGGTGACGACGGCACGCAGCCCGTCTCCCGCCCCGGTCGCCAGGGCGTGGTCGAGGCTGTCCCGGTCGGTCGGGCGGAGCGCGCGGGGCAGTTCGCGGCGCGCCTCGAAGACGGCGAGCGCCGCGCCGAGGTAGCCGCCCCAGTAGCTGAACGAGGCGAGGCGACGACCGTCGGCGTCGACGAGGGCCTCGAGGTCGTAGAGCGTGCCGCCGCCGGTGCTGAACCGGCGCAGGAGGCGGTCCGAGCCCTTCTCGCTGTCGAAGGCCTCGCCGAAGAAGATGTGGTCGCGCAGTGGCGTGTCACCGCGCGGCAACTCCTTCAGCCCGAGCACGATGGCGCCCTCGGGGGCGTCGGGCCAGCTTTCGGCCGGCGCGATGAGACACCCGGCCTCCTCGTACTCCTCGTCGGTGAAGACTCTGGCCGGTGACTCCTCGACGACGACACGCATGCCGTCGGCGATGAGGGCGGCGGCATCGGCGGGGGTCAGCGGCGCGCGCCTCTCGCGGAAGCGGCTCTCGTGGCGCATCCAGAGCGTCGGCTGTCCGGTCACAGGGCATCTCCTCATCGAGTGCACGGGCGCGGGGGTGGTGCGCGTCGTGTCGGTCGCGGCGGGGCGCAATGACCCTTGGTGCGCATGATGACATGACTCGAGGCAGGCCGGTACCCCCGGATTCAACACAGGGTTCTGTGCAGATGAGTCGACACACAGCGAGACGGGTGTGTCGCCCATCGAGACGAGCCAGTTCAGGGCCGTGCGAGCGAGCCTCTCGTCGCCGTATGCCGGGCGGCCTGAACGGCGAACGGCCTAGCGCTCCTGGCGATCTCGTTGCGCGAGACGGGCCAGCTCGGCGTTGTAGGCCTCCAGCTCGGCGTCGTGATCCCGCGCGGCCTGCCGGTCGCGTCGGCGGGCCTCGTGTTCGTCGCTGCGCATCCACACGAACGCCACGGAGATGGCCAGCAGGAGCATCGGCCCCTCACCGAAGCCCCACGTGAGCGCACCCCCGGCGACCTGGTCGGCGTGCAGGTCGACCGGCCACGGCAGGGCCAGCTGGCCGAAGTAGTCGTCCGCGAGCACGTCGGCCGTGCTCAGGAGGGCAACCCCGAAGAACGCGTGGAAACTCATCGTGACGAACAGCAGCAGCAGCCGCAGCGACGGCGGCCACCGCCTCGGGCCCGGGTCGGCGCCGACCAGGGCCCAGCCGAAGACGTAGCCGGCCAGCATGAAGTGGGTGACCATGAGCACGTGCCCGGTGTGGGTGCGCAGCGCCAGCTCGAACAGCGGGGTGAAGTAGAAGAGGTAGAGCGAACCCGCGAAGTTGATGCCCGCGACGACCGGGTTGGCCCAGAAGTTCATCCACCGCGAGTGCGCGGTCGCGAGCATCAGTTCGCGGGGGCCGAGCGTCTTGTCTCGTCGGGCCGGCAGGGCGCGGGCGGCCAGCGTCAGCGGGGCGCCGAGGCACAACACGACGGGCACGGCCATCGCGAGCAGCATGTGCATGAGCATGTGCGCCGAGAACATGAGCCGCCCGTACACGCCGGGGGCGCCGTTGGTGGCCCACAGGAAGCCGAGCCAGCCGACGATCCACCAGGCGGTGCGCACCCACGGCCAGGCGTCGCCGCGCCGATGCAGCCGCACGACGGCGGCCAGATACAGGCCCATGGCGAGCAGCGCGACGAGCAGCCAGAGCCAGTCGACACGCATCGTCGTGAACCAGTTCCAGCCCTCCGGCGGCACCGCCGGCGCCGGGTAGCCGGTGACGGCCACGACGATGTCGTCGGCGACCTCCTGCGGCAGCGGGGGCGCCGAGCGCGACATCGCCACCCCGATCCCCACGGCCGCGCCCATGAGACCGAGCTCGACGACGGCCAGGCCGAGGAAGGCCCCGCGGGTGTCACCGCCTCCGCGGGTGTCGACGGCGCTCGCACGGGGGGTCTCGAGGCGCGAGATGATCCGGGCCCGCATGCCCCAGCCGGCCAGGCCCAGGGCGACGAGCAGCACGGTCTTGATGACGACGAGGGCGCCGTACGGGGTGGCCAGCCCGTCCGGCGAACCGAGCCGGATCGCCGCGTTGAGCACGCCGGAGCCGGCGACCGCGGCGAAGCACCAGGCGAACAGCACCGAGCACCGGCGCACGGTGACCGGCAGTGCGTCGCCGAGGGCCGGCCACAGCAGCAGGATCGCGGCGAGGGCGCCGATCCAGGTCGTCGCGCCGAGCAGGTGCAACGCCAGTGAGTTGACGGCGGCGTCGTGCGCGGCGGCGCCGGCGGCGTGCCCGATGAGGGCGAGCACCGCCTGCGCGAGGAGGCTGATCGCCGCGAACCAGGTCATGGCGACCGTGCTGCGGGAGAGGGCGGCGCCGACGGTGACGACGGCGGCCAGGCAGGCGTCGATGAGCAGCACCCGGAAGAGTTCGATGCTCCAGACCTGGGACAGCTGCGGCAGGTAGTCGGGGCTGCCGATCGAGATGCCGCTGACGTTGGAGACGACGAGGAGCAGCACGAGCACGGCGGCGACGGTCCAGGTGGCGCCGGTGATCACCGCGAAGCGGCACGCCCGTCCGCGCCGGTCGGTCGACGCTCGCTCCGGCACGATCGTGCCGGCCAGGAGCAGGAGGCCGAGCGTGGTCGCGGCCGCGAGATCGTGGATCGTGCGCAGCAGCGGGATGCCCCAGCGGGCCACGGCACCGCCGTCGTCGAACCCGGTCAGCGCGGTGAACGCCCCGGTCGACAGGCCCGCCAGGGCCATGGCGACCACACCGGAACACAGCAGCACTCCCAAGGCCGTGGCCGAAGGGTTCACGCGACTCCGGGTGGTCATGTCGGCCAGCCTAGATAGGGTGACCGCATGCCCATGCACCCGGCCGCCCCAGACGACCTACCCGGCCTCGTCGCGGCGTTCGCGCAGACTTCCCAGGCGCTGGTCGACCTGGCGATCACCTGTAGCGACGACGACTTCGCCAAGCCCACGGACTGCCCCGGCTGGAGCGTGAAGGACCAGATCTCTCACGTGGCCTCCGTCGAGTCGGCGCTCCTCGGGCGCCCCGACCCGGCCGTCGAGCTCCCCGACTACGAGCACGTGCGGCACGGGGTCGGCCGCGCCCTCGAGGCGGGGGTCGAGTTGCGTCGCGACCGCCCCGGCAAGGAGGTCGCGCAGGAACTGCACCGGGTCGTCTCAGCGCGGCTGGGCCGGCTGCGCGACGCCGACCTCGACGAGTCGACCGAGGTGGAGTCGCCGATGGGCACGATGCCGCTCGGCGCGCTGCTGCGCCGGCGCGTCGCCGATGTGTGGGTGCACGAGCAAGACGTGCGCACGGCCCTCAACCGGCCGGGCAATCTCGACTCGGCGGCGGCGGCAACCTTCTGCCAGCAGGCCATGGACTTCCTGCCGACGATCGTCGTCGACAAGGTGGGGGTCGAGCCGGGCAAGGTCGTCATGATCGAGCTGACCGGCCCGGTCGTCGCGCGCACCGGCGTGCGCGTCGAGACCTCGCCGGAGGGCGAGACGATCGGCAAGCTCATGTTCGCCGGCGGCGCCGACGAGACCGGCCCGATCCCCGCGATCGGCCGCACCACGAGCATCCAGCTGTCGACGGAGGCCTTCGCCCGCCGCGCCGCCGGCCGCCGCAGCGTCGAGGAGCTGCACTACACGGTGCTCGGCGACGACCAGGTCGCCCACGACGTACTGGAGAACCTCGTCATCACCCCGTAACCGCCCCACCCCCCGTCTCCCCGGCGTCTCCTCCCCCCATCGCTGAGAACTGCGTGTCGTGGTGAGAACTGCTGTTCGTGCCGCAGTCCTCACCGCGACACGCAGTTCTCGCGGTCGTTCGGCAGGTCTCACGGTCGTCCGGCTGGCGCGGTCCGTTCGGTCAGGCGATGGCGCAGGAGCGCGACGACGGCTGCGGTGACGACAGCGATCGCGACCAGCTGCCAGACGAGGCTCGATGCCGTCGGGGTTTCGCCGATGACGACGAGCACCGCCAGGTTCACCAGCCAGTGCGCGACACTGGCCGGAGCCACGCGCTGGGCCGGCGAGCCGTGGCCGAGCACCGCGAGCAGCACGGACAACAGCACCGTTGAGGCGGTGAACAGCGCGGCGATCGCGGCGCCCATCGCGAACATCGGCACGTGCCAGATCGCCCACAGCAGGCCCGTGCACACCGCGGCGCCCAGGCGTCCCACCCGATGCTCCAACAGCGGCTGCAGCAGGCCGCGCCAGCCGATCTCCTCACCGGCGGCACCCGCCAGCCACAGGATCGCGACCAGCACGAACGGAACGCCCGCGACCGCCTGCAGGCCATGCAGGGTGTGGCCCGACAGCCGCCACAGCACGGCCAGGACCGCCGCGAAGCCGGCGGACGCCGCAAGCGCGATGAGCGAGCGCCACCCCGCCTCCCGAGAGGGTACCCGGGCCGGTAGGAACTGCCGCATCCGCGCGGGGAAGACCGCCCACGTGACCGCCGCGCCGAGGGCCGGTCCGAACTGCACCAGTGAGACCGCCTCCACCTGCCAGGCGGCCGCGGCGATCACGAGAGCCTGAGACAGCGCGGCCGTCGCGACCACGAAGGTCAGGATCGCCGGCCAGAGGCGCGGGGTCGTCGACACAGGCCGCCACAGTAGCCCCCGCCCGTCAGACCTGCGTGTCGTGGTGAGAACTGCGGCACGGACTGCAGTTCTCACCGCGACACGCAGTTCTCAGGGGCGGGGGCGGGTGACCTCGGCGAGGAAGTCGAGGGAGACGGTGAGCACCCGTTCGGGGTCGACGCCGGCCCACATGTGGTCGGCGCCGTCGACGAGTTCGAGCCGGGCGTCGACGCCGGCCGACCGCAACGCCGCGTGCAGCTGCTCGCTCTGCTGCACGGGCACGAACCGGTCGGCCGTGCCGTGCACGAGCAGGAACGGCGGGGCGTCCGCGCGCGCGTGCGTCACCGGGCTGGCCTGCGCGGCGAGTTCGCCCGCCGCGGCCACCGGTCCGCCGAGGAGAAGCGCCTCCCGGGAGTCGGCGTCGTCGGCGCGGGCGACCGCGTCCGGCCGCGCCTGCTGCCCCATCGTCCGCAGGTCGGACGGGCCGTACCAGTCGATGACCCCGACGACCGTGAGTCCACCCGGCTGCCTCGTCAACGCGGCGAGCGCGGCGAGGTGCCCGCCCGCGGACTCGCCCCACAGCACCGCCCGGCCGTCGGCGCCGTACTCGGTGCCGTGCCGCGCCAGGTGGTCCAGGCCGGCGCGCACGTCGTCGAGCTGGGCCGGGAACACCGCCTCCCCGGTGAGCCGGTAGTCGAGGCTGGCGACGACGTAGCCCAGCTGCGCGACCCGCCCGAAGAGGCGGTCGCCGAACGCGGGACCGAACGAGCGCCGGCTGCCCCGGCGCCACCCGCCGCCGTGGAGGAAGACGACGAGGGGCCAGGGGCCGTCGCCGTCGGGCCGGTACAGGTCGAGTTCGAGGGGGCGGTGCCCCTCCGGCTCCGCGAACGGGATCGCCTGGCTGCGACGGACCCGGCTCACTGCTGGTCGAGGCGCAGGTGCGGCATGAACTGGTTGCGGAACTCCTTGCCGGCGGCCATGAGCTGCTCTGTCGACGGCACGTACGGCGGGTGCGGCAGCACCGGCTCCTCGGCCTGCCGGCCCGCGGCGGCGAAGAAGCGCTCGAACCCGCCGGAGCAGACGCCGAAGATCTTCGTCTCGTCGGCCTCGACCCGGAACGTGTGCGGCAGCCCGGCGGGCACGTAGCCGAAGTCGCCGGGGCGCAGCACGCGGTCGTGCACGGCGCCCTCGCCGTCCTGGATCCACACGTGCGCGGCCCCGTTCAGCACGTAGAAGATCTCGTGCACGTCGTCGTGGGCGTGCGC
>JBDIAM010000209.1:0-6341 GCA_039812445.1 Piscicoccus intestinalis
GCACGCCGAGGCCGCCGATGAGCCGGCTCAGCGCCTGCCCGCCGCCGTCGTCGACCTGGATCGGCATGAGCCGGGGCGCGAACTCGACGACCGTGGAGTCGACGCCCATCGCCTGCAGGGCGCCGGCGGCCTCGAGGCCGAGCAGACCGCCTCCGATGACGGCGCCGCGCAGCGGGCGGCCCAGCTCCTGGCCGAGGTTCTGCACGTAGCCCTTGAGTTCGGCGACGTCGTCGATCGTGCGGTAGACGAACACGCCGGTCGCGTCGTTGCCCTCGATGGGCGGCACGGCGGCGTTGGAGCCGGTGGCGAGCACGAGGTGGTCGTAGGCGATCGGCGCCCCGCGGGTCACGGAGACGGTCTTGGCCGCCCGGTCGATCGCGGTCGCGGCGACGCCGCGGCGCAGGGTGACGCGCGGGTCGCGCCACAGGTCGGGGTCGCCGAGCTCGAGGTCGGTGGCGCTCTTGCCGCTGAAGTAGCTGGTCAGCGCCACGCGGTCGTACGGCGCTCGGGGCTCCTCGGCGAGCACGGTGACGCGCCAGGCGCCCTCGGCGTCGCGGGCCCGCAGGGCCTCGACGAGCCGCTGGGCGACCATGCCGCCACCGACGACGAGCAGATGGCGGGTCGCGTCGGTGGGGTTCTGCTCCTCGGCCGCTGGGGTGGGCTGGGCCATTGTCGATCCCTTTCGTCACATCGGCCCCGCGGATGGCGGGGCCGGGCGTGAGCTGCTGGATTGCGTTGAATCGACGGTAAAGATCGTGTGTTACACCAACTTCGGCGTTGTGTTTCGGCGGTGCTAACTGGCTCTCACGGGTGCGGGGCGGGCGGGCGTGAGGTGAGCGCGTGTGTCAGGCGCCCGGCACAACACGGACGGCATGCGGCGCGACGGTTGCCGGCGCGTCAGGCAGTGACGATCACTGCTGCAGCAACGGGATGAGCCCCTGGAGGCCGGCGACGACCATGCTCACCGCGATGGCGGCGAGGATCATGCCCATAAGGCGGGTCATGATTGTCTGCAACGTCTGAGACATGTGGTGCCCGATCGAGGGCGCGAACCACAGCACGACGGTGAGCAAGGCGAGCACGAGCAGCAGGGCGAGTCCGATCGCGGCGTAGCCACCGACTCCGTCGGCCTGGCCGGTGAACACGACGATGGCCGTGATCGTGCCGGGCCCGAGGATCATCGGGAAGGTCAGCGGGTAGAACGCGACGTCGCCGGTCTCGGCCTGCTGCTGCTGGTGCTGCCGCTCGTCCGGCGTGCCGCTGTGGGCGCTGCTACCACCGTTGAGCATGCCCAGGGCGATCATCATGAGGACGATCCCGCCGGCCACCCGGAAGTCGTTGACGGTGACGCCGAACAGCCCCAACAGCGTGGTGCCCGACACCATGATGACCACCGCCATGACCAGGCTGTAGATGGCCACCCGGATCGCGGTCGTGCGTTGGCGGGCAGCGTCGTAGCCGGTGGTCAGCGACAGGAACAGCGGCAGCGCGACGAACGGATTCATGATCGCGAAGAAGCCGCCCAGGGCCTTGACCAGGAGTGCGGTGTCCATGGCCGCCATCCTGTCAGCGCCGCTGCACCGCCGGTCCGGGGTGTCGGACGACGTCGTTCGACCGACCGGCGAGCAACCGACGAGCGACCCCGAGCGGGGCGCGTCAGGAGCGCGCCATACCGTGAGGACACACGAGAACCGAGGGAGCCCATATGCGAGTCGCGCTGTTCGTGCCGTGCTACGCCGACGCACTGGAGCCGGAGACGGGGATCGCCACCCTGCAACTGCTGCGCCGCCTGGGCATCGACCCCGAGTACCCGATCGACCAGACGTGTTGCAGCCAGCCGATGGTCAACGCCGGCTTCGACGCGGAGTCGAAGGCGACGCAGGAGCACTTCGCGCGCACGTTCGCGGGCTACGACTACGTCGTGGCGCCGTCGAACAGCTGCGTGCGCAACGTGCGGCAGAACATGACGGCGTGCGAGCAGACCGACGAGGTCACGCAGGTGCGCGGCAGCGTCGTCGAGCTCGTGGAGTTCCTGCACGACGTGCTGAAGGTCGAGGAGTTCCCGTGGGCGGAGTTTGCGCACAAGGTCAGCTACCACGACAGCTGCTCGTCCCTGCGGTTCCTGCGCTCCTCGAGCATGAGCGAGCTGCGGGAGGAGCCGTACTCCAAGTCGCTGGCGCTGCTGCGTAAGGTCCGCGGCGTCGAGATCGCCGAGGTCAGGCGGCCCGACGAGTGCTGCGGTTTCGGCGGCACCTTCTCGGTGCTCGAGCCGGCGACCTCGGTGAAGATGGGGCAGGACAAGGTCGCCGACCACGCCGCCTCCGGTGCCACGCACGTCGTGTCGGCCGACGGCTCCTGCACGATGCACCTGAAGGGGATCGCCCACCGCGGCGGCACGCCCTTGGAGTTCCGGCACATCGCCCAGGTCCTGAACGGAGACCGCGGATGATCCTCAACCACCGACTTCAGCACGCCGAGGCCAACTCGCCGGAGGCCGTGCCGACGCACACGACCGACGAGCCGCAACCGCGCGGCGCGAAGGTGCACGGCGACCACCCGATCGACCACAACGAGGCGGCGCAGCGGTTCATCGCGGCCCCGCACCACGAGTCGACGCACGATGAGCGGCTCTGGGACCTGCGGGGCAAGCGCGACGGTCAGATGCACGGCATCCCCGAGTGGGAGGAGCTGCGCGAACACGCCTCGCGGATCAAGGAACACACGCTGGCGAACCTCGGCGACTACCTCGAGCAGTTCGAGCACGCGGCGCGGGGCAACGGGGTGCACGTGCACTGGGCGAAGGACGCCGACGAGCACAACCGCATCGTGCACTCGATCATGAGCGACCACGGCGCGAAGAGCCTCATCAAGAGCAAGTCGATGCTCACCGAGGAGTGCGGCTTCCGCGACTACATGGCCGGTGTCGGGATCGACATCGTCGAGACCGATCTGGGGGAGCGGATCCAGCAGCTCGACGACGAGCCGCCGAGCCACATTGTGGTGCCCGCGACGCACAAGTTGCGCACCGACGTGGCGGCCGTCTTCGCCAAGACCCTGGGCACCGACCCGGACAACTCCGACGTGCACTACCTCGCCGAGCAGCAGCGCGAGAAGACCCGGCCGCTGATTCTTCAGGCCGACGCGGGGATGACGGGCGCGAACTACGCGGTGGCCGAGAACGGCGCGGTCGTCGTGTGCACGAACGAAGGCAACGCCGACCTGTCGGCCAACGTGCCGCCGCTGCACATCGCCTCGATCGGCATCGAGAAGCTCATCCCGCGGGTCGCGGACCTCGGGGTGTTCATCCGGTTGCTGTCGCGTTCGGCGCTGGGTTCGCCGATCACGCAGTACACCTCGCACTTCCGGGCGCCGCGGCCGGGCGCGGAGATGCACTTCGTCATCGTCGACAACGGTCGCAGCGAGCGCCTCGGCGAACAGGAGTTCTGGACGAGCCTGAAGTGCATCCGGTGCAGCGCGTGCATGAACACGTGCCCGGTGTTCCGGCGCTCGGGCGGCCTGTCGTACGGGGCGACGTACGCGGGGCCGATCGGGCTGATCCTCGACCCGACGATCAACCGGCGCAAGTATTCGGCGCTGCCGTACGCCTCGACCCTCAACGCGTCGTGCACGAACGTGTGCCCGGTGAAGATCAACATCCACGAGCAGATCCTCGGCTGGCGCAAGGTGATGGCGGCGCAGAAGCAGCCCAAGTTCGTCGAGCGGATCGGCATGAAGGCGGCGGGCGAGCTGCTGTCGCATCCGAAGGCGTACCGGGCGGCGGTGGCGAACGTGGACCGGGCGCTGCGGGTGCTGCCGCAGTTCGCGGTGAACATGCCGCTCAACCCGTGGGCGACGCCGGGTCGGGACACGCCGGCGGCGCCGCGGGAGACGTTCCACCAGTGGTATCAGCGCACCGACGGGGGCAGGAGCGAGGAGTCGTGAGCACGCGCGAGGAGATCCTGGCGGCGGTGCGGGCCAACGAGCCCGCGGGCGACTACCCGCTGCCGGAGGTGACGGTCTATCCGCTGGACGAGGGCGGGGACCGTGTCGGCTACTTCGTCGCGCAGCTCCAGGGCATGGGCGGCAAGGTGCTCGACGTGCCCGGCGGCGACCTGCCGGAGGCGGTGCGCTCGGCGTTCCCGGACGCGAGCGTGATCGCCTCCGCGGCGCCGGAACTGGCGGGCACCCGCGACCTGCGGGCGGTCGAGCATCAGCGCGACCTGGCCGACGTCGACGTGGCGGTCGTGCGGGCGGTGCTCGCGGTGGGGGAGACGGGCTCGGTGCTGCTCGCGGACACCGACCTCATCGTCAACTCCGTGGCCTACCTGGCCCAGCACCTCGTCGTGCTCGTCGACCCGGCCGACATCGTGCCGGGGCTCCAGGACGCCTACCTGCGGCCGGAGTTCGGGCAGCACCACTACCTGGTGTTCCACTCCGGGCCGTCCGCGACCGCCGACATCGAGGGCGTGCTCATCCACGGCGCCCAGGGTGTGCGCTCGTTGCACGTCGCGTTCGTCCCCCGCGGCTGAGTTTGGCGTCGCCCGTAGGCCGGTTCAGCGGGTGACGGCGGTGCGCACGCCGAGCGCGACGAGGACCACGCCGCCCGCGCGGTCGAGGCGCCGCCGCCAACGCCTCGGGTCGATCCGTCGGTGCGCGACGCGCAGCCCGGCCGCCCACAGCCCGAGCCAGGCGGCCATGAGGGCCACGTGCGCGGCGCCGAGCGTGAGTACGGTCGCGACGCCGACCCGGTCCGCGGGCAGGAATTGCGGTGCGAGGCTGAGGTAGACGGCCGCGGCCTTGATGTTCAGCACGTTCGCCAAGTAGGCGGTGGTCAGGGCGCTGGCCACGGACGTGTGGGCCGCACCGCCGCTCGCGACCGAGCCGGGTGAGCCGGTCGGCGTGCGGCTGCGCAGCAGCAGGTGGATTCCGAGCCCCACGAGGTAGGCGGCGCCGAGCAGACGCACGGCCGCATAGAGCTGAGCGGACTGCATGACGAGCATCGCGAGACCGGCTCCGGCGAGGGCGGCGTGGGTGAGGATGCCGAACCCTGTGCCGGCGATCGTGGCGGCCGCGCCGCGGTGGTCGCCGTTCAGCCCCCGGGCGCTGACGAGCGTGAAACTCGCGCCGGGGGTCAGCACGAGCGGCAGCAGCGCGACGAGAAAGCCGAAGACGGCGGCGAGGCTCACCATCCGATCTTCCCCCGGGCTGCCTGGCCGGCGCCCTCTGGGTCGGCCCGTCGATCAGGTCGGTGGGCCCCGAGATCGGAGGCGGACGGGGCGTCGGGCGGCTTGCCGTCTTGACCGGCTCGATGTGGACGAGCCCTGAGCTAGCCTCTGGCCACCGCACTTCGATGTAGCGCATGTCAACATCCCCGCTGTCGATCCGATTCGACCGAGCCCTGCTCGAACGCCTCCGGCGCGCCGCGGCGAGTCGAGACACGACTGCGTCGGGACTGGCGCAGCGCCTGATCGACGAGGGCCTGCGGTCGCAGGAGTTTCCCGGGGTGGTCTTTCGCGACGGACCATCCGGCCGTCGGGCCGCGCTGGCCGCTGGACCCGACGTGTGGGAGATCGTTGCGGCGCTGCGTGATTCGGACGAGCGTGGGGAGGCTGCCATCTCCACCGTTGCGGCGGACCTGAGCCTGACGACGGGCGCGACCCGGGTGGCGCTGGCGTAGTACGGCGCGTATGCCGCTGAGATCGACGCCGAGGTCGCCGAGAACGAGCGCGTGAGCGAGCTGGCCTACCGGTCGTGGGAGGCCCAGCAGCGGCTCCTGGCATGACGAATCGGCTCCTGCTCGACGAGCACTACTCGGAGGAGATCGCCGCGCAGTTGCGGGGGCGGGGGCATGATGTCGTGGCTGCGGTCTCGGATCCGGATCTGCGGGGTGCGAGCGATCCGGAGGTGTTCCGGTGGTCGGCGCACGTCGGTCGCCGCATCGTCACGGAGAACGTCAAGGACTCCCGGCCACTGTTGCTGCGGGGAACCGCGGCGGGGGAGCCGACGGCTCCACTTCTGCTGGTGCCGCCTCGAAGGTTTCCGCGCGGTCGCGGCAGCCGGGCTGCCTCGATCCTCACGGCGCTCGACGACTGGCTCGTTCGCCCTGACGTCGACGAGCGGCCAGTCGAGGACTGGCTCACGTAAGAGTTTGTGGCGCGAATCGCAGCGCGATCAGAACGGTGGCTCGTCGGCGGCGAGCGCCTGCAGGGCTGTCAGGGCGTCGCGGGTTGCGGCGTGGGCGGCTCGTTCGGCGGCGAGTTCGTCTCGGATGCGGTTGAGTTCGCGTGGGTGGGCGATGGCGTCGTCGTCCATGGCTTGGAGGTCTTCGGCGTCGATGAGGA
>JBDIAM010000210.1:0-6321 GCA_039812445.1 Piscicoccus intestinalis
GCCAGCGCGATCAACCCGGCCCCCCAGACGAAGCGGCCGGTGCCGACGAGCACCACGAGCCCGACGGCGCCGACGGCCGCGCAGGGCCACCACGGCCCGAGCCGCGTGCCCGAGCCCGGCCGCGCGCCCACGATCAGCGCTCCGCGGCCTGGGCCTCGGCGATCTGCACGATGTTGCTCAGGAGCATCGCTCGCGTCATCGGCCCGACTCCGCCGGGGTTGGGGGCCACCCAGCCCGCGACCTCGCGCACGTCGGGTGCGACGTCGCCGGCGATCTTGCCGTCACGGCGGGAGACACCCACGTCGAGTACCGCGGCGCCCGGCTTGACCATGTCGCCGGTGATGAGGTCGGGCACCCCGGCGGCGGCGACGACGATGTCGCCCCGGCGCACCTCGGCCGGCAGGTCGGCCGTGCCGGTGTGGCACAGCGTGACGGTCGCGTTCTCGCTGCGGCGCGTGAGAATGAGGCCGAGCGGCCGGCCGACGGTCAGACCTCGGCCGACGACGACGACGTGGGCCCCGGCGATCGCCACGTCGTGGCGGCGCAGCAGCTCGACGATCCCCACCGGGGTGCACGGCAGCGGCGCCGGACGGTTCATGACGAGCGAGCCGAGGTTGAACGGGTGCAGGCCGTCGATGTCCTTGGCGGGGTGCACCCGCGACAGCAGCGCGAACTCGTCGAGACCGGTCGGCTGCTGCACGATGAACCCGGTGCAGTCGGGGTTGGCGTTCAGTTCGTCGATGACGGCCTCCGCCTCGGCCTGCGTCGTGCCGGCGGGCAGGTCGTGGCGGAAGCTGCGGATGCCGATCTCGGCGCAGTCCTTGTGCTTGGCGCCCACGTACCAGTGCGAACCGGGATCGTCGCCGACGAGCACCGTGCCCAGGCCCGGCACCACCCCGCGTTCCCGCAGCCGCGCGACGCGTTCGGACAGTTCGGCCTTGATGGCGACGAGGGTGGCCTTGCCGTCGAGGACACGTGCGGTCATGACCCGATCCTTCCACAGCCGGGCGCCGCTACGTGACCGGCTCCGGACGGCTCGCCGCGCGGCCCGACCTGGCGTGATGCACCGACGGGGTCAGCCCTGTTCGGGGCGGTCCGAAACGTCCGGCCCCGCCAGCCACGCCAGCACGGAGTCGGTGTGCTCACCGAGTGCGGGCGGCGCCAGATGCTCGTCGCGCCCGCCGGCGCGGGGGTTGTCGTCGAAGCGGATCGGCGGCCCCGGCAGCGTCACGGGCCCGAGCACCGGGTGGTCCACCTGCAGCAGCAGGCCCTGGCTGGCGACCTGCTCCCACTCGTAGACCTCGTCGATGGCCCGCACCCTGCCGGCGGGGATGCCGCACTCGGCGAGGCGCGCGAGCAGCGGGTCGGCGTCCCAGTCCGCGATCGCCGTCTCGACGGCGGCGACGGCGGCAGCGCGGTTGGCGACCCGCTCGCGGTTCGTGGCCAGGCCGGGGGCGTTCGGGTCGAGCCCGAAGGCCGCGCAGAACCGCACCCACTGGCTCTCGGCCGCGATCGCGATCTGCACGTGGGCGTCCCGACAGGAGAACAACCCGTACGGCACGATCGCCGGGTGCTGGTTGCCCCGCGGCCGACCCACCACGCCGGCCACCGTGTACGCGGTGCCGTGCAAGGCGTGCACCCCGACGACCGAGGCGAGCAGGCTCGTGCGCACGACCCGGCCGCGGCCGGTGCGCTCACGCTCGTAGAGGGCGGTGACGACGCCGTAGGCGAGGTTCATGCCGGAGAGCAGGTCGGCGATCGGCACGCCTACGCGGTAGGGGTGCTCGGCGTCCGGACCGGTCAGGCTCATGAGGCCGCCCTCGCCCTGACCGATCTGGTCGTAGCCCGGCCGGTCGCCCTCGGGGCCGTCGTGCCCGAAGCCGCTGATCGATCCGATGACCAGGCGCGGGTTGAGTTCGTGCAGCCGGTCGACCGAGAAGCCGAGGCGGTCGAGCGTGCCCGGCCGGAAGTTCTCCAGGAGCACGTCCGCGCGGCCCACGAGGCGCTCGAGCACCGAGCGCCCGGCGGCCGACTTCAGATCGAGCGCCACCGACTCCTTGTTGCGGTTGGCGGCCAGGAAGTACGTCGAGATGTCACCGTCGGGGCCCACCCACGGCGGACCCCAGCCGCGGCTGTCGTCGCCGTGGCCGGGCGACTCGACCTTGATGACGCGAGCCCCCATGTCGCCGAGCATCATCGCCGCCTGCGGACCCGACAGCGCCCGGGTGAGGTCGACGACGACGATGTCCTCCAGCGGCGAGCTCATGGCCCCATCCTCGCCCAGGCGGCCGGGCGCGCTCGCCGGGTCGGCCGGATCAGTCGTGTTCGCCGGGACGGCGGGATCAGTCGTGTTCGCCGGGGCGGCCGCTGGCCGGGTCGCCCTCGGCGTGCCCGGCCGTCCAGTAGGCGACGGCGGTGACGCGGCGGCGTTCCAGGCCGAGCTCGGCCACGAGGTGGGTGCGCAGGGCGCGCACGGCGGACGCCTCCCCCGCGACCCACACCTGCGCCGACGGCTCGCAGTCAACCTCCCCGACGAGGGCGGCCATCGCCTCCCCCGGCGCCCGGGTGCCGCGCTCCAGCCAGGTGACCGGCTCCGGGTCGCCCGTGCCGTCGGGTCGCAACCCGAGGTCGACCCGCTCGGCCGCGTCGCCGACCTCCGCGTACACCCGTACCCGCATGCCGGCGGTGCGCCCGCGCACGATCGCGCGGGCGGCGGGGATGCCGGTCTCGTCGCAGATCAGCACGTGCTCGGCAGCGTCGGCGTCGAGCTCGAACCGGCCGATGGGGCCGGTCACGTCGAGTTCGTCACCCGGTTGGGCCTGCTGCGCCCACGGGCCGGCGATCCCGGCTCCGTGCACGACGAATTCGATCGCGGCCGTGCCGGCGCCCGGGTCGAGGTCGAGCAGCGTGTACGTGCGGCGGCGGCGCCGGGCGGCGGCCGCCTCCGCGGGGTCGGCACCGAACGTGCGGCCGGCGGGAAAGGCGAGCGTGACGCGCTGGTCCGGTCCGGTGGGCTCGACCCCGGCCAGGCCGGCGATCTCGACGCGCACGGTGCGCGGAGTCGGTCGGCTCACCGCGGTGACGACGCAGCGCACCGGGCCGCGTCGGCGCACCGACCGCTGCTCGCGGCGGCCCGGGCCACCCCGTCCGGGCTGTGTGTTGCGCGGCTGAGTCACCTTCGGTCTCCGGCGAACTCGTCGAACTGCTCGGTCGGGTCGATGATCCGGTTCGAGCCGGTGGCGGTGACGACACCGGCTCCGTCGGCTCGTTCGCGCAGCTGCGCCGGAGCCAGCGCCCGGGCGACGTGGTAGGCGACGACGGTGACGATCGTGCCGAACGCGATGCCGGACAGCACGAATCCCTCGGTGATCTGCAGCTGGGTGTCGCCCACGGCAATGATGATGCCCGCGGAGACCGGCACGAGGTTGAGCGGATTGCCGAAATCGACGCCGTTCTCCTTCCAGATCTTCGCGCCGAGCAGGCCGATCATGCCGTAGAGCACGACGGTGATCCCGCCGAGGACGCCGCCCGGGGTGGCCGAGACGATCGCGCCGAACTTGGGGCTGAAGCCGACGAGGATCGCCGTGATCGCGGCGACGACGTAGGCGGCGGTGGAGTAGACGCGGGTGCTGGCCATGACGCCGATGTTCTCCGCGTAGGTGGTGGTCGGGCCGGCGCCGGCGGTCGTCGCGATCATCGAGCCGATGCCGTCGGCGACGACCGCGCGGCCCATGACCGGGTCGAGGTCGGCACCGGTCATCTCGGCGACCGCCTTGACGTGGCCGACGTTCTCGGCGACCAGCGCGATGACCACCGGCATGACGACGAGCGCGAACGCGAGGTTGAACTGGGGCAGGTGCCAGCCCACGACGTCGCCGGAGGTGGCCGGCGGAAAGCCGATCCACGGGGCGGCCTGCACCGCGCTCCAGTCGACGCGGTAGTGCGTGGTGACCTCGCCCGCGGCGGCGCTGTACGAGGTGATCGGGCCGAACAGGCGGTCGGCGAGAAACGAGAGCACGTAGCCGAGAAGGAGGCCGAGGAAGACCGAGATACGCCCGAGGAAGCCGCGCAGCCCGACGCTCATCGCGATGACAGCGATCATGACGATGAGCGCGATCCACTGGTCCTGGGGCCAGTACGTGTCGGCGACGACCGGGGCGAGGTTGAAGCCGATGAGCATGACGACGGCCCCGGTGACGACCGGCGGCAGCACGGCGGTGAGCGCGTCGGCCCCGGCGACGTGGATGAACACGCCGACGAGCGCGAGCGCGAGACCGGCCATGAACAACGCGCCGGTCACCTCCTGCGGGGTGCCGCCCTGTGCCTTGATCGCCAGGACGACCCCGACGAACGAGGCCGACGACCCGAGGTAACTGGGCACCTTGCCCTTGACGATGAGCAGGAAGCAGATCGTCGCGATGCCGCTCATCATGATCGCGAGCTGCGGGTTCAGGCCCATGAGGACGGGGAACACGAACGTCGCCCCGAACATGGCGACGACGTGCTGCATGCCCAGGCCGATCGTGCGATCCCAGGCGAGCCGCTCGTGCGGCGCGACGACCTCGTCCGGGCCGAGCGTGCGCCCGTCTCCCTTGAGCTGCCAACCGATGGCCACGACGGCCCTCCTGCCTGCGGGCGCCGACGTCGTCGCGGCGCGGTGATCGTCGGGCGCGCCGCGCGCGGGAGCCGTCCGACGACGCCACGCCCCGCGCGTCGTCGCCTTCCGTGGTTCGCCCGACAGCGTAAGCGCTCCCCCCAACGACCGTGAAAACTGCGTGTCGTGGTGAGAACTGCTGTCCGTGTCGCAGTTCCGACCACGACACGCAGTTTTCACGGTCGTTGGTGGGTGTTGCGGGTGGTCGGTCCGAGGGCGCCGCGGCGCTCGAGCGCCTCCCTGTGCCGCCGCGCTGACGCGCTGCCGGCGGGTTGACGGCGGGGGCCCGGCTGGGTTGCGGCCGGGGTGCCTGCTGGGTTGCGCCCGGGGTGCCGGCTGGGTTGCGGCCGGGGGCCCAGCTGGGTTGCGCCCGGGTTGCCGGCTGGGTTGCGGCCGAGGTGCGGCCAGGGGTTTCACCGTTTCGACTATCCCGACGAGCATGTCCCAGCGGCCGACCTGGGAAAACGCCGTCTCGAGGCCCATCGCGGTAGTCGAAATGGCAAAACCTCGGCGCGCACGCGGCACACTGGCCGTCATGACGCCCGCGCCGACGCCGCTCGGACGCCGCGGCCCGGCCGTGGTGGGGCTCGTGCTCGCCGCCGGAGCGGGCCGCCGGATGGGCACCCCGAAGGCCCTCCTGCGCGAGCCGGACGGCACGCCTTGGGTGAGCCGGGCGTGCGCGGCGCTGCAGGCCGGGGGCTGCGGCGCGGTCAGTGTCGTCGTCGGCGTCCGCGCCGACGAGGTGGCGGCCCTCGTACCGCCGGGCATGCACGTCGTCGCCGCCCCCGACTGGGCCGAGGGCATGGGCGCCTCGCTGCGCGCGGGCCTGACCGCTGTGGCGACCCGCGACCCCGGGCGCGACACGCTGGCGGCGATCGTCACGCTCGTCGACCTGCCCGGGGTGGGCGCGCCCGTCGTCACCCGCGTGCTGGAACGCACGGTGATGGGCAAGTCCCCGACGCGGGTCCGGGCCTCGCTCGCGCGAGCCGCCTACCGGGGTCGGCCGGGCCATCCCGTGTTCCTCGGCCGCGACCACTGGGCGCAGGTGCTCGATCACGCGCAGGGCGATCGCGGGGCCCGCGACTACCTCGCCGGGCGCCCGGTCGAGCTCGTCGAGTGCGCCGACCTCGGGTTCGGTGACGACGTCGACACCGCCGACGACCTGCGCGGACGCTGACGCTCGACCCGACGGTCAGGCCGGCTCGGCGCCCAGCGCGACGGCGCGCGCGGGCGACCCCGGCGGCGTCGCCCGGGCCCGCCTCAGCGGTCGGCAATCAGTGCGCGAAGTGGCGGGTTCCCGTGAAGTACAGGGAGACTCCGGCCGCCTCACAGGCCTTGATCGTCTCGTCGTCGCGCATCGAGCCGCCGGGCGCGACGATCGCGCTGACTCCGGCGTCGATGAGGATGCCCGGGCCGTCGGCGAAGGGGAAGAACGCGTCGGAGGCGGCGACCGCACCGCGAGCCCGCTCCGCGCCGGCCCGCTGGACGGCGAGCTTGCAGGAGTCGACCCGGTTGACCTGCCCCATGCCGATGCCCACGGAGGCGGCGTCCTTGGCGAGCAGGATCGCGTTGGACTTGGTGGCGCGCACAGCCTTCCACGCGAAGTCGAGGTCGATGAGCGTCGCGTCGTCGACCGACGGCCCGGCGACGAGCGTCCAGTACAGCGG
>JBDIAM010000211.1:0-6305 GCA_039812445.1 Piscicoccus intestinalis
CGGTTGGACTCGAACCAACAACCCTTCGGTTAACAGCCGAATGCTCTGCCAGTTGAGCTACAGGGGAATGGCGCCTGGAGCAGGTTAGCAAAAGGGCCGACCTGCGCGGAAATCAGGGCGACGACAGGGCGGGAACGGCCCCGGCCGAGCGGGTCGCGCCGCTCAGACCATCCCGGCCTGCTCGGCGAGGTCGTCGAGGATGCGCTGGGCGTAGTCGAGGACCGCCGGGTCGAGGCGGCCGCCGCCGCTCCACACCTCCTGGCGCAGCGGCTCCCCCGTCGCGAGGTTGCGGCGGATCGCGACGCGGCCGAACGTGCGGCCGTCGATCTGGACGGGCGCGTCGATGATGACGCTCGCCGCGACCCGGTCGTGGAAAACCTCCGCGAACCGGCGCGCCCCCGACGTGAGCGTCCACTGCGACGCCCGGCCGCCCTCGACCCAGGTCACCGAGATCGTGCCGGTCATCGGCTCCAGCGCCCCCGAGGCCACCTCGTGCCACGCGCGCTTGATCGGGCGCACCGGCACCCGGATCTGCCCGCTCTTCGGCGCCTGGTCCGGCGGGAGCACCGACAGCCGGGTCGTCGTCGCGATGATGAACGCCTCCGTGCGCTCGTCTCGGGCCACCGCCATGACCCGCTCCCCCGGGGCCCGACCCAACAGTTCGTCGACGTGCGAAGGCAGCCGCGGCCGGAAGATCGCCATCACGCCACCCCTGCCCGCAGCCGCGCCAAGTCCCTTTGGAGACCGGTCAGTTCGACCGCGAGCCCGCGCACGCGAGTCGGGTCTTCGGACTCCGCGCGGCGCATCGCGCCGGTCGTCTCGGCGATCCGGCGCTGCAGCGACACCTCGCGCGTGCGGATCAGCAGGTCGGCCACGTAGCGCGGGTCGGGGCCGCCGGTGCGCGGGTCGGAGCGCGCCTGCAGCGGCGCCACCGCCAGTTCGGTGACGAGCGTGCCGACCTCCTCGCCGGCGGCTCGCTCGACGAGCTCGGTCCACGCCCGCGCCGACACCCGCTCGCGCTCGTCCCACGCCCCCAGCACCGCGTGCTGCACCCGCCGGTGCGCCGGCGCCGCGAACGGCGTGCCCGCCAGCGCCGCCGCGTCCGCGTCGGTGAACGCCCCCGGATACTGCACGAGCATCTGCAACAACTGGTGCTCCCGGTCGATGTTCGGGTCGCGGGTGTCCGGGCGCGGCAGCATCGTCGACGCGGCGGCCGTGGCCTCCGGTGACCAGCCGTCGCCGACGCCCGTGGGGCCCGCGTGAGCGGCAAGGCTCGCGGGCCCGCCTCCCGGGTAGCCCGGCTGCCCGCCGGCCGTGCGCAGCCGAGCCGGGCCGGTGCGCCCGCCGACCTCGCCGCGACCCGCCGGCCGGCTCGGGGTGTGCGTGACGATGTCGTTGAGCTGCTCGACCTCGACGCCGATCCACCCGGCGACCGTGCGGGTGTACTCCGGGCGCAGCGCCCGGTCGCGGATGCCGGCGATGATCGGCGCCACCGCCCGCATGCCGGTCACCCGCCCCTCGGCGGTGTCGAGGTCGTGCGCCGCGAGCGTCGTGCGCACGGCGAACTCGAACATCGGCACCGCCTCCTCGACGAGGCGGCGCACCTCGGCGTCGCCGCCGGACAGCCTCAGCTCGCACGGGTCCTGGCCGCCGTCGGCCACCGCCACGTACGACTGGCTCGCCCACTTCTGGTCGAGTTCGAATGCCCGCATCGCCGCCTTCTGCCCCGCGGCGTCACCGTCGAACGTGAACACGGTGCGCGCGGGCGGTCCGGCGGAGTCGTCGCGCAGGATGCGTCGCAGCGTCGCGACGTGATCGGCGCCGAACGACGTGCCGCACGTGGCGACCGCCGACTCGATGCCCGCCAGATGCGCGGCCATGACGTCGGTGTACCCCTCGACGACCACCGCCCGGCGGGTCGTCGCGATCGCCTTCTTCGCCAGGTCGAGCCCGTACAGCACGGAGGTCTTCTTGTAGATCGGCGACTCCGCGGTGTTCAGGTACTTCGCGGCGATCCGGTCGTCGTCGAACAGGCGGCGGGCGCCGAACCCGACCGTCGCGCCGGTGATGTCGCGGATCGGCCAGACGAGCCGGCCGCGGAACCGGTCGTACGGGCCCCGGGCGCTGCGGCCGACGAGACCGGCGAGCACGAGGTCGTCCTCATCGAAACCCTTCGCGCGCAGGTGCGCGACGAGGGCGGAGCCGGTGCGCGGCGCGTACCCGACGGCGAACCGCGCCGCGGCCGCCGAGTCGAAGCCGCGGGCGCGCAGGAAGTCGCGGCCGGTGCGGGCGTCGGGTGAGCGCAGCAGCGTGTCGTGGTAGAACTCCTCGGCCACCCGGTGCGCCTCCATGAGACGGCGGCGCCGGCCGTGCGCGCCGTCGTCGTGCGCGGCGCCCTCCTCGTAGCGCAGCTGCACCCCGAAGCGCCCGGCGAGCGCCTCGACCGCCTCCACGAAACTCACGTGGTCGACCTTCATGACGAAGGAGATGACGTCGCCGCCTTCGTTGCAGCCGAAGCAGTGCCAGCGGCCGTGGCCGGGACGCACGGTGAAGGAGGCGGTCTTCTCGTCGTGGAACGGGCACAGCCCCTTGAGGCGGCCGGTTCCGGCGCGGGTCAGGGTGACGTGATCGCGCACGACATCCTCGATCGAGGCTCGTTCCTTGACGACCTCGACGTCCTCGTCCCGGATCCGTCCCGGCACCGCGCACCTCCGTTCCGCCCTCCCCGCCGAGTCTAGGCGGGCCCGGGGTCGGGCTCCGGCACGGCTCGCGGCCGGCACCCGCCGCGGGGCGGTCAGCGGCACCAGCGGGCGTGCAGCGACCAGGCCCGCACATCGGTCAGCGAGGCCACCTGGTCGATGACCACGCGGCGACGCCCGGCGTCGTCGCCGGCCTGCTCGAAGTCGGCCCGCAGCGCGGCGTCGAGCCGCTCGAGCGGCCGGGCCTCGATGGCCCGGACGAGGTCGGCGATCGCGTCCTGCTCCGCCTCGCGCACCCGCAGCCGCGCCGGCGCGAGCATGACGAAGTGCGCCGCGAGGGCCTTGAGCAGCACACACTCGGCGCGGGTGTCGGCCGGCACGAGCAGATCGGCCTCGTACCGCAGCAGCGGCCCCGGACCGTGCGCCTGCCGGGTCGCCAGCTCCGCGGCCAGCACGAAGCGCCCGATGAGCCGGCTCGTCATGTCCTTCAGCGCCGCCAGCGCGCGCCGGCTCCCGTCGTAACCCAGCGGCACGAGCGGCTCGCCGCCGGCACCGTCTCCCGCGACCAGACGCGCGGCTGCCGCGGTCAACGCGTCGTCACTCAGCCCGCGGTCGTACCACTCGCGGGCCACCGCGAACACACCCTGCAGGTCGGCCGGGCTGGTCAGCACCCGCAGGTCGAGGTAGCCCGCGGTCACCGCGTCCTCGACGTCGTGCACCGAGTAGGCCACGTCGTCGGACCAGTCCATCGCCTGCGCCTCCAGGCAGCGACGCCCGGGCGGGGCCTGGCGCCGCATCCAGTCGAACGCGGGCAGGTCGTCGGCGTAGACGCCGAACTTGCGGGAGCCGGTCGGCGCGGCCGCCCGCGTCCACGGGTACTTCGTCGCGGCGTCCAGGCTGGCGCGGGTGAGGTTCAGGCCCGCCGGTCGGCCGTCGGCGTGAACCCGCTTGGCCTCGAGCCGGGTCAGCAGGCGGAACGTCTGGGCGTTGCCTTCGAACCCCCCGATCGGCGCGGCGATGACGTCGAGCGCGGCCTCCCCGTTGTGCCCGAACGGCGGGTGACCCAGGTCGTGCGCGAGGCAGGCGGTGTCGACGACGTCGGCGTCGCAGCCGAGCATGCCCGCGAACTCGCGGCCGATCTGCGCGACCTCCAGCGAATGGGTCAACCGATTTCTCGCGAAGTCGTCCGAATCCGGTTGCACCACCTGAGTTTTCGCGGCCAAGCGGCGCAGCGCCGCGGAATGGACGAGACGGGCTCGGTCGCGGGCGAAGTCGTCGCGGTCGGCGCGCTTGCGAGCCGGGTCCTCGGCGACCCAGCGGGCCCGATCCCACGCCCGGTACGCGCGCGACCGCCGGTCGCGCACGTGGAAGTCGTGGGTGTTCTCCGCCACACGAAAACCATAGAGTGGCGCCGCGCGGCCGGTCGGGCGAGCCGGCCGCGAGCGCCGTTCCGCGTCGCCCGTTCGGTCCGGCTCCATCGCACCAGACCGCCTTCCCTCGGAGACGGTGGACGGACCGGTCCACGCCCCGGCTACACTCCTTGGCCCACCCACCCGCGTCGGCCGGACCGCGCAGGCGCCCGCCCACGTCGCCCGAACGGATATATAACGACCATGCACCGCCATCCCCTCATCACGCCTTCGCAGCTCGCCGCGCTGCTCGCGGGCGGCCCTGGCGACGCGCCGCTCATCCTCGACGTGCGCTGGCAGCTCGGTGCTGACGACGGCTACGACGCCTACCTGCAGGGTCATCTGCCGGGCGCCGTCTTCGTCGACCTGGAGCGCGACCTGTCCGGGGAGCGCACCGAGGACGGGGCGGGCGGGCGGCACCCCATGCCGACGGTCGACGACTTCGAGCTCGACATGGCGGAGTGCGGTGTCGACAACGACCGTCTCGTCGTCGTCTACGACGACTACGGCTCGCTGGCCGCCGCGCGCGCCTGGTGGCTGCTGCGGCACTTCGGCAAGTTCGACGTGCTCGTGCTCGACGGCGGCATCCGCGCCTGGCGCGCGCACCGCCTGCCGATCGAGTCGGGCCTGCGGCTCATCGAGGAGGGCGACTTCTCCGTGCGCCGCTCCCGCATCAACGTGCTCGACGCCGAGCAGGCCGCCCTGTACGCCCGGGAGGGCCTGCTGATCGACGGGCGCCCCGCCGACCGGTTCCACGGCGAGAACGAGACCGTCGACCCGGTGGCCGGGCACATCCCCGGCGCGGTCAGCGTGCCCGCCCGGACCCTGCTCAATCCCGACGGCACGTTCCTGCCCGCGGCGCGGCTGCGCGAGGTGCTCGGCGCGGTGGGCGTCGACGGAGACCGACCGGTGGCGACCTACTGCGGCAGCGGCGTTCAGGCCTCCCACCTGGCGCTGGCCATCTCCGCGGCCGGCCTCGGCGGACAGGTGCCCGTGTACATCGGGTCGTGGAGCGACTGGATCACCGACCCGGCCCGACCCATCGAGATCGACACCCCCACCCAGGCCGCGGGCTGATCGTCACACTGTTGTGTGCGGTGACCGCGGACAACAGTGTGCGGTCACCGCAACCGTCGGGGGCTCAGCCGCCGCTGACGCTGGACTCGGCGAGCGCGACGGCGGCCGCCTGCGCGGGGTCCAGCTCGCGGGAGTCGAGCCAACGCTCGGGCAGCGCCACCCGCCGCGGTGAGCCCGACCGGCCGCGCGGGCCGTCGGCGTCCGCGCCCGGCCACGGCTGCCGGGGGTCGAGCCGCCCGAGCAACGCGTCGAGCCCGTCGAGGTCGTCGACGAGCGCGAGGTGATGCCGAACTTCGGAGCCCGCGGGAAACCCCTTGAGGTACCAGGCGATGTGCTTGCGGATGTCGCGGCAGGCCTTGCCCTCGTCGCCGTAGAACTCCGCGAGATAGACGGTGTGCCGGCGCATCGTCGCGCACACCTGCCCCAGGCTCGGGGCCGTGCGCGCCGGCGAGCCCGCGAACGCGGCCGCGAGGTCGGCGAACAGCCACGGGCGCCCGAGGCAGCCGCGGCCGACGACGACGCCGTCGCAGCCGGTGCGGGCCACCATGTCGAGCGCGTCCTGAGCCGACCAGATGTCGCCGTTGCCGAGCACGGGCACCTGCGTGACCGCCTCCTTGAGCCGGGCGATCGCGCTCCAGTCGGCCTGCCCCGAATACGCCTGGGAGGCGGTGCGGGCGTGCAGCGCAACCGCAGCCACCCCCTCGGCCTCCGCGATGCGCCCGGCCTCCAGGTAGGTGATGTGGTCGGCGTCGATGCCGACCCGCATCTTCACCGTGACCGGCACGCCGCGCGCCGAGGCCTCGGAGACGGCGGCCGCGACGATCCCGCGGAACAGCCCGGTCTTCCACGGCAGCGCCGCTCCCCCGCCCTTGCGGGTGACCTTGGGCACCGGGCACCCGAAGTTGAGGTCGATGTGGTCGGCGCGGTCCTCGGTGACGAGCATCCGCGTGGCCAGGCGGACGGTGGCCGGGTCGACGCCGTACAGCTGGATCGACCGGGGCGACTCGTCCGGGTCGTGCTCGATGAGCCGCATCGTCTCCGCGTTGCGCTCGACGAGCGCGCGGGAGGTGATCATCTCGCTGACGTAGAGGCAGTCCGGGCCCCATTCGCGGCACAGCCG
>JBDIAM010000212.1:0-6281 GCA_039812445.1 Piscicoccus intestinalis
CGCGCGGGCCGACATCGCGGCGATGCTCTCGCCCGGATAGTCCGCCCCGTCCGGGAACACCGCGGCGCTCGGCTGGTTCTGCACGACCGGCCACAGCGGCTCCTTGGCGAGTTCGCTCAGCGGCCGGCCCGTCCACGCCCCGTAGCGGCACTCCCCCAGGTCCTCGACGACCTCCAGCGGCGCCCTGCCCTGCCCGACCAGTTCGGCCGTGCGGCGGCATCGTTCGAGCGGGCTGGTCGCGACGAGTGCGACCGGCAACTCGGCCAGGCGGAGCCCGAGTTCGCGCGCCGCCGTCTCGCCGTGCTCGTCGAGGTGGACGCCCGGCGTCCAGCCGGCGAGGGTGCCGGAGGCGTTGGCGGCAGTGCGTCCGTGGCGCACGAGCAGGCAGGTCGGCACCGCTCCACTGTACGCATCGGCGCGTCGGCTGGCGGACCCGCGCGCGTCGGCGGACGCGCCGCACCGCCACGGCCTCGTGTGTGGTGACATAGCAGTCGTGATCGTCGACAAGGCCGTCTACCTCGACGGTCGGCGCGTGTCCTGCGCCGACCCCAGCGACGAACTCGAGGCGCTGCGCGAGCGCGGCCAGGGGTTCCTGTGGATCGGTGTGAAAGATCCGACGGACGCCGAGTTCGCCGAGATCAACGACGAACTGCGGTTGCACCCGCTGGCCGTCGAGGACGCCGTCAAGGGCAACCAGCGCCCGAAGGTGGACTTCTACGACGAGTCGATGTTCGTCGTCCTCAAGACCCTGCACTACATCGACGAGACCAGCGACGTCGAGACCGGCGAGCTCATGCTGTTCGTCGGTGACCAGTTCGTGCTCACCGTGCGCCGCAGCGAGGTGAACCCGCTGGCGGGCGTGCGGTCCCGGCTCGAGCAGCGCCCCGAGCTGATGCGGTTCGGCCCGGTGTCCGTGCTCCACGGCGTGCTCGACCACGTCGTCGACACCTACCGCGAGATCGATCTCGAACTCGCCGACGACCTGGCCGACATCGAGGAGGCCGTCTTCGCCGGCGAAGGCCGTGACCTCGGGCAGGAGATCTACAAGCTCAAGCGCGAGGTGCTGGAGTTCAAGCGGGGCGCCGTGCCGCTCGTCATGCCGTTGCGAAGGCTCGTCAGCGGCGACGAGAGCGCGCACGTCCCGAAGAAACTACGGCCGTTCTTCGGCGACGTGCTCGACCACCTGCTGCAGGTCGTCGAGCACGCGGAGGCGTACGACCGGCTGCTCTCCGACGTGCTGTCGGCCTACCTGTCGCAGGTCGCGTTGCGCCAGAACGACGACATGCGCAAGATCTCGGCCTGGGTCGCGATGGCCGCCGTACCGACGATGATCGCCGGAATCTACGGGCAGAACTTCGACGTCATGCCCGAATTGCACTGGGAGTACGGCTATTTCCTCTCCCTCGGCCTGATGGCCGCGGTCGTGCTGCTGCTGTATTACCTGTTCCGCCGCTCCGGCTGGCTGTGACGACCGCTCACGTGGCGGTCATGAGACCGGTGCCCAGCGCCCCGATGAGCACGAGGCCCAGAGCGATCCGGTAGTAGATGAACGCGCGCAGCGAATTGCTCGCCACGAACCGCAGCAGCCACGCGATCGAGGCGTACGCGACGACGAACGAGACGAGCAGCCCGACGGCCATCGGGCCCCAGCCGATGATCGTCGTGTCGACGTCCTTGAGGCCGAACAACCCCGCGGCGGTGAGCGCGGGAATCGCGAGGAAGAACGAGAGCCGCGTCGCGACGACCCGGTTGATGCCGGTGAGCAACCCGGCGGAGATCGTGGCGCCGGACCGGGACACCCCGGGCACGAGCGAGAAGCACTGCACGAGACCGAGGATCACGCCGTCGCGGACCGTCACGTCGGTCTCCGCGCGCTGGCGGCCGGCGCGCACGGTGCGGTCGTAGACGATCTCGGCCACCCACATGACGGCGCTCCAGGCGATGAGCGCGCCCGCGACGACCCACAGGGACCGCAGCGGCCCCTCGATGATCGTGCGCCCGAAGAAGCCGACGATGCCGACCGGCAGCGACCCGACGATCACCGCCCAGGCCAGCGTGTAGTCCTGCCCGCGGGCGTCGGCGTCGCGCAGCCCGCCGATCCAGGCGCGAAGGAGGCGGGTGATGTCCTTCCAGAAGTACAGCAGCGTGGCCGCGATCGCCCCGATCTGGATCGTCGCGGTGTAGCCGGTCACCGTCGGGTTGTCGATCTGCAGCCCGAGCAGCTTCTCCGCGATCGTCAGGTGCCCGGTCGAGGAGACCGGGAGGTATTCGGTGAGTCCCTCGACGATGCCGAGGATGATGGCGTCCAGGTAGGACAGGTACACGCTCGCCCCTTCGACTGGTCGTACCGATGCGTGACAAAGGCGCGTCGCCTGCGCGACGCGCCTTTGCGAACACTAGTGCGCGATCCTGTACGAGCCCTGAAGCCCACGCGGCCGGTGGGCCAAATCACCCTGGGAGGCCGTGGTTCTCGGTGACCTGCTGGTCTAGGCCGGGCGTTGCGGCCCGCGTGCCCCGCGGCGGACGGGCCGGACCGAATCAGCGTCGGGGTGCGCCGGACCGCTGCGGCCGACGGGCACCCCCGTCGCCCTCGTCGCCCTCGTCACGGTCGAATTCCTCGTCGTCGAGCCCGACGTACGGTTCGTCACCCTCGTCGTCGAAGTCCTCGTCGTCCTCGTCGTCGTCGTCGTCCTCGTCATCGTCGTCTTCGTCGTCGAAGTCGTCGTCCTCGTCCTCATCGTCGTCCTCGCTGTAGATCTCCAGCGGGGTGACCTCCTCGTAGGCGTCCATGAGGGCGTCCTCGTAGCGGTCGAAGGCCTCGGCCACGTCCTGGTACGCGGCGACGACCGCGGGGTCGTTCTCGCCGCGGCGCGCGGAAGCCGCCTCGAGATGACGCTCGAGAGCGGAGACGAAGGTAGCCAGGGCGGCTCGAGGGTCGGCACTCATGTAGACGAACGTACCTTGTCGAAGGCCCTTGCCGATACCGGGATTGAGACACGTCCGCGTGTGCTGTACGGCGGGTGAACGCCCGGTGTCGTCGCGGGTCACGATCGGGTCGCCGACGGGCGCGAAGGGTCTCGCACGAGGCGGTGTCGATGGCCGACAATGGACCGCGATGGTGGAGTACGAGTACCGCACGGTGACGTTCAACCGCGACGTGTCCCGGTCCGAGGCGCGGCGCGTTCTCGCGGAGCACGCCGAGTACGAGCAGTGGGAGTTGTTCCGGATGCGTCTGTACTTCGGTGGCGCGCGGCGTGCGCTGTTGCGCCGCAAGATCATCCGGGTACGCCGCACGGCCTGAGCCGTCGACCACGCGTGGACGACTCAGGCCGTGCGGGTGCACTGCCCGATCGGACTCAGCCGGACATCACTCGATGTGGCTGCGCCGTCGGGTGCGCCGGGATGCTGCTCAGTTGCGCAGCTGGCGGCACTTGTCGACCGCCTGCTGGTACTCGGTGGCCGCCTGCTGAGCAGCGGTGGCCTTGGTCTGCAGGTCGATCTGCTCGAGCACCCGCGTCTGCTCGGCCACGCCGTTGAGGTCCATCCGGGTGGCGGCCGCGGCGGCCTGCTGCATCGCGGTGATCGCCTGCGGCACGTCCTGCATGAGGGCGCTGTCGGCGCCGACGGCCGCGTCGGCCTGGTCGAGCGCGGCGTTGCACTCCTGGGAGAGGGCTGCCTCGGTGGGGGTGGCGGTCACGGTGACGGTCGTGGTCTCGCCGGGGGTGGGGTTGGCCGATCCGAGCGAGCTACAGCCGGCGAGCAGACCGGGCACGAGCAGGGCAGCGGCGGCGAGTGCGTGGTTACGATTCATGCCCCGAGCATAGGCGGCATGGCGGCCCGCGGCCCCGGCCACAATCCGCGAATATGTCACGCGAAGACCGGTGAGACCCGACTCCGCACCCGGGCCCGCTGGCCCGCACCGGTCCTCACGGTCCCCCGGACGCACCTGTCGATTCCTTCCTGGTTCGAGGCTGCGCGACTCCTGAAAACCGCCTGGTCGAACCCGCCGCGGCCGGCTGGGTCAGGGGGTGTACTCGATGGGGCTGTTCGGGCCGAGCGGCACGCCGAAGAGCATCCACCCGACGAGCAGGATCGTCCAGGACACGAGGTAGGCGATCGAGAACGGCAGCATGACCGAGACGAGTGAGCCGATCCGTAGGCCTTTGTCGTAGCGCTGGGCGAACGCGATGATCAGCGCGAAGTAGGTCATCAGCGGGGAGATGACGTTGGTGGCCGAATCGGCCACGCGGTAGGCCATCTGGGTCAGCTCCGGGGAGTACCCCAGCTGCATCATGATCGGCACGAAGACCGGCGCGAGGATCGCCCACTTGGCCGAGGCGCTGCCGATGAACAGGTTGATGACGGCCACGATGAGGATGAACACGAGCACCAGCGGGATGCCGGTGAGCCGGATGCCCTCGAGGAACTCGGCGCCGTAGACGGCCATGAACGTGCCGAGGTTGGACTCGTTGAACCAGGCGATGAACTGACCGGCGGTGAAGGCCAGCACGATGAACAGGGCCATCGTCGACATCGTCTTGCTGAGCATCTCGACGGCGTCGTCGTCGTTGCGGATCGTGCCGGTCACGATGCCGTACACCAGGCCCGGGATGAAGAACGCCACGATGATGACGACCACCAACGAGCTCATGAACGGCGACTGCACGATCCCGCCGTCGTCGGCGCGCAGCGGCGCACCGGGCGGTACGACGAGCAACGCGAGCGCCACGCACGTGACGGCCAGCGAGACCAGCGCCCACACCAGCCCGCGCTTCTCGGTGGTCGTCAGCGCCAGCGACTCCGCGGTTCCCTCGGCGCCGCTCTCGTCGCCGCCCTCGTCGCCGGAGACCACCGACGGCCCGTGGTAGGGCCCCAGTCGCGGTTCGACGTAGTACTGCCCGACGAGCGTGCCGATGATCGACAGGAAGAACGTCGAGACGATGATGAAGTAGTAGTTCATCGCCAGGTTCATCTGCTCGGCGTAGGCCGGGTCGATCGTGCCGGCGGCCTGGATCGTCAGTTCGCCCAGCAACACGTCGGTGCCCGAGAGCAACAGGTTGGCGCTGAAGCCGGCCGAGACCCCGGCGAAGGCGGTGGCCAGTCCGGCGAGCGGATGGCGCCCCATCGCCGCGTAGATGATGGCGGCCAGCGGCGGGAGCACGACGTAACCGGCGTCGGAGGCGACGCTGGACATGATCGCCGCGAACACGATGCCGAACGTGATGAGGGTGCGCGGCACGGCGAGCACGAAGCCGCGCAGCAGTGCGCTGATGAGCCCGCTGTGTTCGGCGATCCCGATGCCGAACATCGTGGCGAGCACCACGCCCAGGGGCGCGAACCCGATGAAGTTGTCGACGAACGAGGTGAACAGGTACTCCAGCCCGGCGGCGTCGAGCAGGTTCTTCACCCCGATGACGCCCTCCCCCTCCACGGGGGAATCGACGGTGATCCCCGCGGCCGACAGCGCCGCGGACAGCACGAGCACGAGACCGGCGAGGATCGCGAAGAGCGTCGCCGGGTGCGGCAACGCGTTACCGACGCGTTCGATCCAGTCGAGCACCCGCTGGAAGCCGCGGGACCGTCGGACCTGCTCGGACGTGGTTTCCGTGCTCACCGAACCTCCCAGATCGTGCGCCTACCTTCACAATTCCGGCGAATCTAGCGGTATCGATGAGGGGCTGCCACGGCACAGGCTCACGTGCGACGGGGCACACAGCCCGATCGAGGGTCTGAAGACGAAGGTGGCTTACATACTCGCCCCCAGCGTCGAGCGGTGACCGCGTCGGTGCAGGTCACGGGCTTGGCCGCGAGCCGGATCGGGGAGTGTGTGAGCCAGGTTCGTCTCGGCCGGCCCGGGAAAGCAGCGAACTCCCGTCGATGTCGACGGGAGTTCGGTTCGAGCGATCGTGGTGGTGTCCGGAGGGGGACTTGAACCCCCACGCCCGATAAAGGGCACTAGCACCTCAAGCTAGCGCGTCTGCCATTCCGCCACCCGGACAAGGATGTGAGCGGCCCGCCCGCGAGCTATCCAGCACAGCTGGTTGCGCTCGTGTTCGTGCCGCCGGCAACGACATCGAACACTAGCACGGGCCCCCCGGGGGCCGCGAAATCCGGCTGCGCCACCGGGCGAGCACGGGCGAGCACTGGGCGAGCACTGGGCGAGGACACAGGCCAGCACGGGCGAGCACGGGCGAGCGCTGGGCACCGGTGATGTACGCATGGCGCGTCCGGGCCGGGGCCGGACCGATACAGTGGCGAGAGGCCCTGCGCCCGTGGGGTGC
>JBDIAM010000213.1:0-6264 GCA_039812445.1 Piscicoccus intestinalis
CTCCGCCGAAGTGAGCAACGCTTTCACGTGGGAGCGCACCAACAAGGTCGAGGAGCTGCGCCGCGCCGCCGGCTGACCTCCCTGAGACCGACGTCGCTGAAAACTGCGTGTCGTGGTCGGAACTGCGGTTCGTGCCGCAGGTTTCACCACGACACGCAGTTTTCGGCGTCGTGGGGGTGGGTGGTCGGGCCGTTCAGGCCGTCGTGCCGGGCTCCAGGGAGGAGCCGGCGGGCAGCTGCACGCGGGGCGCGATGGTGCTCTGGCGGCCGACGATCGAGATCGCGTCGGGCTCCGGGAGGCGGGTGCCGGTCTCGACCCCGACGCGCGACCCGGCTCCGAACTCCACGAGGTGGTCGACGATCGCCGTGCCGACGAACGCGTCGCGCCGCACGGTGACGTCCTCGAAGAGCACGCTGTCGATGACCTGCGCGCCCGCCTCCACGGTGACGCCCGGGCCGAGCACGCTGCGCACGACCCGCCCGGAGATGTCGCAACCGGGTGACACAAGTGAGTCGACGAGTTCGGCGCCCGCGCGCACCTGCGCGGCCACGCGGGTTGTCGTGTAGCCGAGCATGGGCCAGTCCCGGTCGTCGAAGAGGTCGACCTTGCCGTTGATGAGATCGCGGTGGGCGCGCAGGAACGACTCCGGCCGGCCGACGTCGCGCCAGTAGCCGGTCAACGGGTGGGCCACGACCGTGTGGTGCTCCATGAGGTAGGGGATGAGCACATCTCCGAAATCGCCGAGGCCCGTGTCGTTGTCGTCGTCACTGCTGTGTCGAGCATGCAACACACCGAGGGCCTGTTCGAGGATGTCGGGGTCGTAGACGAACACCTCTGTGGCGACCACGGAGCTCTTCGGCGACGACGGCTTGTAGTCGAAGCCTGTGACAACCGCGCCCGGCTCGTCGGAGGCGGTCTGCACGACGGCGTGGTTGACCGCCTCCGTCTTGCTGAGGTCGTACGTGAGCATCGTGCACGCTGCCTTCGTTTTCAGGTGCGTGGCGACGAGTTCGCGGAAGTCGGAGCGGTACACGTGGTCGGCCGACAGCACGAGCAGCGCGTCGGGCTCGGCCTGGCGGATCTCGTGGCGCATGCGGCGTAGCAGGTCGGCGTTGCCCTGGGCGAAGCCGCTGCGCTCCTCGCCGCGGCCCTGTTCGGGGCCGAGCACGAGCAGGCCGCCGCGGGTGCGGTCCAGGTCCCATGGACGCCCGCCCGCGACCGCGCGTTCGATGTCACCGGCGTGGTACTGCACGCAGACGAGCACGTCGGTGACGTCGCTGTGCACGAGGTTGCTCAAAGGGATGTCGATGAGCCGGTGCGTGCCACCGAACGGCAACACGGGCTTGGGTCGTTCGCGGGTGAGCGCGTCGAGTCGTGAGCCTTGGCCTCCGGCGAGCACCATGGCGAGGATGCGAGGGCGGGTCATGATCACGAGCTACCCCTTCCAGTGGGCCACACGCCGAGAAGCGCACAGTACCTAGCGCGGACGGCCTCCGCGGAACCTGGCGGCGTGCCGCGTCAGAGAGCTTGTCGGTGGTCTGGGATAGAAAGATCGACATGGTCACTGCAGCGGGCACCGGGGGTGGCGAGTCGCCGCGCGAGACGTCCGCGCGTTCGCCCCACGAGCCGGCCTCTGGCGTGCTCGCGGCTGAGGGGTCCGGGCACGGGGGCGCCGAACCGACGCTGCCGGGGGTGGCGCTACCGGCGTCCGGGCCGAAGATCGCCCGCCCGAGCGCCGCGACCCGCGCGGCGGGGCACGACCTGCCCGACTCGCAGGCCCTCGCGCAGCGGCTGCCGGTCGCGCGGCTACTCGTCGACGTCGTGCCGGCGCACCTCGACCGCCCCTTCGAGTACCTCGTGCCCGCCCACCTCGACGACCTCGTGCGAGCGGGCGTGCGCGTCAAGGTGCGGTTCGCCGGGCAGGAGGTCACCGGTTACGTGCTGGCGCGGGTGGCGGAGCCGGAACACCAGGGCAGACTGAGCCCGATCCGGCGCGTCATCGGCGCCGACGCAGTGCTGACGCCATCTCTCGCCGAGCTGGCGACCGAGCTGGCGGCCACCCACGCCGGCACCCGGGCCGACGTGCTGCGACTCGCGATACCGCCGCGGCACGCGCGGGCCGAGAAGGCCTGCGCGCCCGAAGCGCTCGAGGGCGATCGAACGACCACGGGGCGGGCCGCGGTCGACACTGATCCGCCGAGCGAGGCGTCGAACGAACTGGCGAACGAGCCGTCGAACGAGGTGGAGGCCGCAGACGAGGCCGAGGCATCGGACATCGGGCCGTGGAGCCGGTATCCGGCCGGGGCGAGCTTCGTGCGCCGGCTGCGGGCGGGAGAGTCGCCCGCGGCGGCCTGGAGCGCATTGCCGATCGACGGCGGAGACTGGGCGCGGGCCCTTGCGGTCGCCGCCGCGGCGACGCTGGATTCGGGGCGCGGCGTGGTCATCGTTGTCCCCGACCATCGGGATGTCGGGCGGATCGACGCGGCTCTGACCGCCAGGTTGGGATCGGGTCGGCATGTGCGGCTCACCGCCGATCAAGGACCGCAGGCGCGCTATTCGGCCTGGCTGGCGTTGCTCCGCGGGCACGTGCGTTGCGTCGTCGGCAGCCGTGCCGCGGCCCTGGCGCCGGTGCGCGATCCGGGGCTGTGGCTGTGGTGGGACGACGGCGACGACCTGCACGAGGAGCCGCGGGCGCCCTACTTCCACGTGCGGGAGGTGCTCTCGACCCGCGCCCGCCTGGAGGGCGGCGCGCTGCTGACCGGGGGGTTCGCCCGATCCGTGGCCGTGCAAGATCTGGTGCGCACCGGGGCGCTGCGCGAGATCCTGCCCGAGACCGCGACCAGGCGCAGCCTGTCGGCGCGGGTGCATGTCGCCGGGCAGGGCCAGGAGGAGGAGCGCGACGGGCCGGCCGTGCGCGCCCATCTGCCCTCCTCGGGCTGGCGGGCGGCGCGCGAGGCGCTGCACCGCGGCCCGGTGCTCGTGCAGGTGCCGCGCCGCGGCTATCTACCGGCGCTCTCGTGCGCGCACTGCCGCGAGCGCGCCCGGTGCCCCGCCTGCCACGCGCCGCTCGCCGTGGGCGCGGCCCAGGGCGCGCCGACCTGCGTGACGTGCGGCCTGGAGGCGCCGCTGTGGCAGTGCCCCGAATGCGGGGGGCGGCAGCTGCGCCGCAGCGCGGTGGGGGCGCGGCGCACCGCCGAGGAGCTGGGTCGCGCCTTTCCCGACGTGCCCGTGCGCACCTCCGGCTCCGGCGAGGTGCTGGAGCGGGTGCCACCGACTCCCGCGCTGGTCATAGCCACGCCGGGCGCCGAACCGCTCGTCGACGGTGGGTACGCAGCCGCGCTGCTGCTCGACGCGTGGGCCGTGCTCGACCGGCCGACGCTGGACGCGGGGGAGGAGGCGCTGCGTCGCTGGCTGGCGGCGGCGGCGCTCGTGCGCGGCCGAGAGCGAGGCGGGGTCGTCGTGCTGGCCGGCGCCCCCACCCACGACCGGCTCCCCCCGGTGGAGGCCCTGGTGCGCTGGGCGCCCGAGTGGTTCGCCGAGCGTGAACTGGCCGAGCGCGCTGCGCTGCGGCTGCCGCCGACCGTGTGGACTGCGCGTCTGTCGGGCACCCAGGGCGCCCTGCGCGATGCGCTGGCAGCGCTGCCCGATGAAGGCCTGCCCCCGGCGGTGGAACGAATCGGCCCGGTGCCGACCGAGATCCACGCGCCGGACGCGGGGTCGAACCCGCGGGCAGGCGGCGCTGCGCCGATTCCGGAGGCCGATCGCCCCGCGCACGTGCTGTTGCGGGCTGACCCGGCCGACGCCCCCGCGGCGACCGCGGCGCTGGGTCGGTTTCGCCGCGTTCGCAGCGTCCGCAAGGACGCGGCCGCGATCGGGGTGCGCGTCGGTGCCCACGAGCTAGGAGGATGAGGCCTATGACGCCGTATCGACCGTCGACGCACGACATGGATGACGGGAACGACATGGGCGACATGGACGAACGAGCGATCCGCCGCGCCGCCGCCGCCGGCGACGTGCCCGCGCTGATCGCGGCCACCGACGGGGTGCGGATCGACCCTGGCCTGCAGCTGGTCGGCTATGTCGCGGTGGGTCTGTGGCGTGCCGCGGATCCAGACCGGCGAGCCCTGCTCGAGCCCCTGCTGGCCCGGCTGCGAGACGAGCTCGGCCGCCGCGCGGGAGCCGGCGACGGGTTGCTGGCCGCCGAACTGGCCGCGCTGTTGACCGGGCAGGAGCCGGCGGGCACGCAGCTGCCGATCGATCTCGAGGATTTCGTCACGGGCTTGCATCTCTCGTTCGACGGCGAGATCGGCGCACTGCTCGACCCCCGGACGGGGGAGACGGTGCCGGCGGCGATCGCCTACGGAGACGACGCCGACTATCGCGACGAGGAGTACGACGTCGACGGCTGGTTGCTCGTCGTGGACGACGCCAACGATTGGCACGACCTCGCTGCCTTCGTCGACACGTTGCCGCAGGACAGCGCCATCCGGCACCGGCTGGCGCGCGCGATCCAGGGCCGAGGCGCCTTCCGACGCTTCAACGACATCGTGCACGAGGCCGACCTGTACCGACGCTGGGCCGCGTTCCGGGACGACCGGCAGTGGGGTCGGGCGCGCGAACTGCTCGACGAGCACGGCCTGCGGCCCTGAGGCCACCGCCCGCCCGCGCGCGGTCCGTGACTGCGCCGCGGCGACGGTCTCCTAGACTCGCAGCGACCCGACACCGACGAGAGATCACACGTGGCTATCCAGGACATCCGGCTGTTCGGCGACCCGGTGCTGCGCACCCCCGCCGCACCCGTCGTCGACTTCGACAAGGAGCTGCGCACGCTCGTGCGCGACCTCTTCGACACGATGCGCGACGCCCCCGGCGCGGGGCTCGCCGCGCCGCAGATCGGCGTCGGGCTGCGGGTGTTCACGTGGTGGGTCGACGGCGAGCTGGGGCACCTCGTCAACCCGCAGTTGCGGCTGTCGAGCGAGCAGCAGGAGGGCGACGAGGGCTGCCTGTCGATCCCCGGTGTCGTCGCCGACACGCCGCGCGCCCTGCGGGTCGTCGCCCGCGGCTTCGACGAGCACGGGGAGCCGGTGACGATCGAGGGCAGCGAACTGCTCGCCCGCTGCATCCAGCACGAGACCGACCACCTCGACGGCATCCTGTTCATCGACCGGCTCGACAAGGCGGCCCGCCGCGAGGCGCTCAAGGCGATCCGGTCGGCGCAGTGGGCCGGGCTGCCGGGCCCGATCGTGCGGGTCAGCCCGCACGCCACCCACGGCAAGGGGCTGTGATGCGACTGCTGTTCGCCGGCACCCCGGCTCCCGCGCTGACGGCCCTACGGGCACTGCTCGACTCGCGCCACGACGTGGTCGCGGTGCTCACCCGCCCCGACGCGCGCACCGGCCGGGGCCGCACCCTGCACCCGAGCCCGGTCAAGCAGGCCGCCCTGGAGGCGGGCCTGGAGGTACTCACGCCCGCCCGCCCGCGCGACCCCGAGTTCGCGGACCGGCTGCGCGAGCTCGCGCCCGACGCCGCCCCGATCGTCGCGTACGGCGGGCTCATCCCGCGCGCCCTGCTCGACGTGCCCGCGCACGGCTGGATCAACCTGCACTTCTCGCTGCTGCCCGCCTGGCGCGGCGCCGCGCCCGTGCAGCACGCCCTCATCGCCGGCGACGACGTCACCGGCGCCAGCACCTTCCGCCTCGAGGAGGGCCTCGACACCGGACCGGTCCTGGGCACGTACACCGAGGCGATCGGTCCCACCGACACCTCCGGCGACCTGCTCGACCGCCTCGCCGAGGGCGGCGCCCGGCTCCTCGTCGCGACCCTCGACGCCCTGGAGGCGGGCCGCCTGGAGGCCGTACCCCAGCCCGCCGACGGCGTGAGCCTGGCGCCCAAGCTCACCGTCGACGACGCCCGGGTGCGGTGGACCGACCCGGCGGCCGCCGTCGACCGGCGCGTCCGCGGCTGCACGCCCGCGCCCGGCGCGTGGAGCACCCTGCGCGGCGAGCGGATCAAGCTCGGCCCGGTCGTCCCGGAGCCGGACGCCGCCGACCCGGCCGCGCCGCTGGCGCCGGGACAGGTGCGGGCCGGCAAACGCAGCGTGCACGTCGGCACCGGCACGGTGCCCGTGCGGCTCACCGACGTGCAGGCGCCCGGGAAGCGGCCGATGGCCGCGCCCGACTGGGCGCGCGGCGCCCGCATCGCCGACGGCTGGGAGTTCGACGCGTGAGCGGGCAGCACGATGGCGGGCGGCGCGGCGACGGGCAG
>JBDIAM010000214.1:0-6247 GCA_039812445.1 Piscicoccus intestinalis
CCCGCAGCTTCCGCTGGTCAACGCGCCCGCCGACGGGGTGCCGCCGGTGGTCGTCGAGGAGCGCGACCTCCTGCGGGCGGCGGAGGCGCTGGCCGGGGGCACCGGCCCGGTGGGGGTCGACGCGGAGCGCGCCTCGGGCTACCGCTACGGCCAGCGCGCCTATCTCGTGCAGCTGCGCCGCGAGGGCGCCGGCACGTGGCTCATCGACCCCATCGCCTGCCCCGACCTGAGCCCGATCGCCCAGGCCCTCGACGGCGTCGAGTGGATCCTGCACGCCGCGACCCAGGACCTGCCGTGCCTCGCCGAGGTCGGCATGCGCCCGCAGGCCCTGTTCGACACCGAGCTCGGGGCGCGGCTCGCGGGTCGCCCGCGGGTCGGGCTGTCCGCGGTGCTCGAGCACTACCTCGGCGTGCGGCTCGCCAAGGAGCACTCGGCCGTCGACTGGTCGACGCGCCCGCTGCCCGAACCCTGGCTGCGCTACGCGGCCCTCGACGTCGAACTGCTCGCCGCCGCGCGCGACGCCCTCGAGGCCGACCTGCGCTCCCAGGGCAAGCTCGACTGGGCGCGGCAGGAGTTCGACCACCTGCTCTCCTTCACCGGCCCCGCGCCCCGGCCCGACCCGTGGCGACGCACCTCCGGGATCCACCGGGTGCGCGGGCGCCGCGCGATCGCCCTCGTTCGCGAACTGTGGGGGGCCCGCGACGACATCGCCCGCGCCCGCGACGTCTCCCCCGGTCGCGTGCTGCCCGACGCCGCGCTGCTCGACATCGCTCGCGCCGCCCCGCGCACCGGCGCCGCGCTGGCCCAGGCCACCCGGCACAAGGGCGCCACCCGCAACGTCTCGACGTGGCTCGCCGCGGTCTCCCGCGGGCTGGCGCTGCCCGACTCCGACCTGCCACCGGCCACCCTGCCCTCCGACGCGCCGCCGCCGGTGCGCTCCTGGGCCGACCGCGATCCCGTGGCCGCCGCCCGGTTCGCCCAGGTGCGCGACGAACTCGCCGCGTTCTCCGACGAGCACACCGTGCCCGTGGAGAACGTGCTCACCCCGGACATCCTGCGCCGGGTCGTCTGGGAGCCTCCGCAGCCGGGTGGCGTCGCCGACGCCCTCGCCGCTCGCGGCGCCCGGCCGTGGCAGGTGGAGCGGGTGGCCCCGATGATCGAGGCCGCCCTGCGCGATCACCCCGACGGTTCGACGCCGGCCGACTGACCGGCTCCCGCGTCGGGACCGGACCGGCCCTGGCGATCGCCTCCGACCCACCCGCGGCCGGCCGATCGGTGCCGTGTCGACACCTCGGCGTGACAGCCGTAGCTACCGGCCGGTAACATAGCCGCATCGAAGGCACCGCCGCATGTCCGCGGCCCGGATCAAGGGAGACACCGTGCCCGCAAGCCGTCCCGACGTCGTCTTCGTCGACGGGGTACGCACCCCGTTCGGCAAGGCATCGGACAAGGGGTTGTACGCGCAGACGCGCGCCGACGACCTCGTCGTCGCGTGCATCCGCGAACTGATGCGCCGCAACCCCGCCCTACCCCCCGAGCGCGTGGGCGACGTGGCGATCGCCGCCACCACCCAGATCGGCGACCAGGGGCTGACGATCGGGCGCCTGGCCGGCCTCCTCGCCGGGCTCCCCCGCAGCGTGCCCGGCTACTCGATCGACCGCATGTGCGCCGGCGCGCTGACCGCCGTCACCAGCGTCGCCGGCGAGATCGCCCTCGGCGCCGCAGACGTCGCGATCGCCGGTGGCGTCGAGCACATGGGCCGGCACCCGATGGGCGAGGGCATCGACCCCAACCCGCGGTTGCTCGCCGAGAAGCTCGTCGACCCCTCCGCGCTCGTCATGGGCTCGACCGCCGAGAACCTGCACGACCGCTACCCCACGCTGACCCGCGAGCGCGCCGACGCGTACGCGATGGCCAGCCAGCACAAGTTCGCCGCCGCGATGGAGGCGGGCCACATCCAGCCCGACCTCGTGCCGGTGGCCACCCGCCACGACGAACTCGGCTACGGCGTCGCGACGACCGACGAGCCGCCGCGCGCCGGGGTGACGATGGCGGGCCTCGCCGAGCTGAAGACCCCGTTCCGCCCGCACGGCCGCGTGACCGCCGGCAACTCCGCCGGGCTCAACGACGGCGCCACCGCCTGCCTCATCGCCTCCGCCGACGCGGCCGCCGAACTCGGCCTCACCCCGCGCATGCGGCTCGTGTCGTTCGCGTTCGCGGGGGTCGAGCCCGAGGTCATGGGCATCGGTCCGGTGCCCGCCGCCGAGAAGGCCCTCGCGAGCGCGGGCCTGGGCATCGACGACATCGACATCTTCGAGATCAACGAGGCCTTCGCCGTGCAGGTGCTCGCGTTCCTCGAGCACTTCGGCATCGCCGACGACGACGAGCGCGTCAACCCGTGGGGCGGCGCGATCGCCGTCGGCCACCCGCTGGCGTCCTCCGGGGTGCGCCTGATGAACCAGCTCTCCCGCGAGTTCGAGCAGCGCCCGCAGGCCCGTTACGGCATGACCGCCATGTGCATCGGCATCGGCATGGGCGCGGCCGTCATCTGGGAGAACCTCACCGATTCCGAGACCCAGAACGAGACCGACACGACGGAGGCGGCGCGATGAGCGCGCAGGACCAGACCCAGCCGGCGGACGCGGCGGCGCAGACCGACCTCGTCTCGGTCTTCGACGACGAGATCGTCACCCGGGCGCTGCCGCGCGACGTGCAGCTGCCCGGCGGCGGCACGCTCGTGCTCGTCACCCTCGACAACGGGCACGATCACACCAAGCCGAACACCCTGGGCCCCGGCGGCATGACGAGCCTGCGCGAGGCCGTCCGCGAGTGCGAGCGCCGCGCCGCGGCCGGGGAGATCGCGGCCGTCGCGTTCACCGGCAAGCCGTTCATCTTCGCGGTCGGCGCCGACCTGACCGGGGTCGCCAAGCTGCGCGGCCGCGACGACGCCCTGGCCATCGCCCGCCTCGGCCACGAGGTCTTCACGGCGATCGCCGACCTGCCGGTGCCGACGTTCGCGTTCGTCAACGGCGCGGCGATGGGCGGGGCGGTCGAGCTGGCGCTCGCGTGCGACTACCGCACGATGTCGTCCGGCGTGCCCGCGGTGGCACTGCCCGAGTGCTTCCTCGGCCTCGTGCCGGGCTGGGGCGGCTGCTGGTGGCTGCCGAACCTCGTCGGCGTCGAGGCCGCGCTCAAGGTCATCATCGAGAACCCGCTGAATCAGAACCGCATGATGACGGGGCCGCAGGCCGCGGCCCTCGGTCTGGCCGACGTGCTGCTCGAGCCGGCGGACTTCCTCGTGCAGTCGACGCGCTGGGCGGCCGGCGTGCTCGGTGGCGAGATCGCCGTCGAGCGGCCCGAGGTCGACCGCGACCAGGAGCGCTGGGAGCGCTCGATCGCCGCGGCCCGCGAGCTCGTGCAGGCCAAGACCGGCGGGGCGGCACCGGCTCCGCTGCGGGCATTGGAGTTGGTCTCGGCGGCGCGCACCGTCGACCGGGCCACGGGCTTCGCCGCGGAGGACGAGGCGATCGCCGACTCGCTGATGAGCCCGCAGCTGCGGGCCGGGCTGTACTCCTTCGACCTCGTGCAGAAGCGCGCCCGGCGGCCCGCGGGCGCGCCCGACAAGTCGCTGGCCCGCAAGGTCACCAAGGTCGGGATCATCGGCGCGGGGCTCATGGCCTCCCAGCTGGCGCTGCTGTTCCTGCGGCGCCTCGAGGTGCCGGTCGTGCTCACCGACCTCGACGCCGAGCGCGCCGCCAAGGGCGTGAAGTATGTCACGGACGAGATCGACAAGCTCGCCGCGAAGGGGCGGCTCTCGGGCGACCGGGCCAACCGCTACAAGGCCCTCGTCAGCGGGGAGACCGATCCGAGCGCGTACGCCGACGCCGAGTTCGTCATCGAGGCGGTCTTCGAGGAGATGTCGGTGAAGAAGCAGGTGCTGGCCGCCGCCGAGGCCGTCGTCTCGGCGGAGACGGTGCTGGCCACCAACACCTCCTCGCTGTCGATCACCGAGATGGCGCAGGAGCTGGCCCACCCCGAGCGGGTCGTCGGCTTCCACTTCTTCAACCCGGTCGCGGTGATGCCGCTGCTGGAGATCGTGCGCGGCGAGCGCACCGACGACGCGACGCTGGCGACGGCGTTCGCGACGGCCAAGACGCTGAAGAAGACCGCGATCCTCGTGCAGGACTCGCCGAGCTTCATCGTCAATCGGCTGCTCGGGCGGTTCATGTCGCAGGTCGGCACGATCGTCGACGAGGGCACCCCGGTCGAGGTCGTCGAGCGCGCCTTCGCGGGCGTCACGCCGATGAGCCCGTTCGTGCTCATCGAGCTGGTCGGCCCGGCAATCGCGCTGCACAACAACGAGACTCTGGCCGCCGCGTTCCCCGACCGGTTCGTCGCGCCCGAGGGTCTGCGACGGCTCGTGGAGTCGGGCCGGCGCGGGGTGTACCGGCACGACGAGACCGGCTCCCACCTCGACGAGGAGGCGCTAGCCCTGCTGCCGACGCCGGAGCAGCCGGTCGTGCTCGACGAGGCGCAGGTGCGCGAGCAGACCCTGGAGGCGCTGGCCGACGAGGCGCGGCGCATGCTCGACGAGGGGGTCGTCGCGGCCCCGATGGACCTCGACCTGGCGATGATCACCGGGGCGGGTTTCGCGTTCTGGAACGGTGGGCTGACTCCGCTGCTGGACCGCACCGGGATCTCGGAGCGCGCCGCAGGCGGCCGCTTCCTGCCGGTGGGGGTGGCCGAGCCGGCGCAGTGAACGCGCTGCCGGCGTCAAGTGAATAGGCCGCGATAGTTACGGTCGCGACGGCGCCACGCCCGGGATGTCCCCGGGCGTGGCGCCGTTCCGTGCCAGTATGAGTCGACCGTCCAGGTCGCGGGCGCGCCCCGCGCTGCTCCGTGACGTGCTGCCGTGAGACAGAGCAAAACACGCCGTCGTGCGACTCGCGATATCTCACATATGAGCTAACATCGGAGGCATGAATGACTCTTACCTCTCTCGCATCGGCACCCTCATCCGTGATGCGCGGAGGCATCAGGGGATGACTCAGAGCGAGCTCGCCGAGTTGCTCGGCACGAGCCAGAGCGCCGTCGCCCGCATCGAGCAGGGCAAGCAGAACCTCAGCCTCGAGATGCTCTCGCGGATCGGCGAGAACCTCGACAGCCAGTTCGTCTCGCTGGGCACGTCGGGCCCGCAGCACCTGCGCATCGAGGGCGGCACCAAGCTGTCGGGCTCCATCGACGTCAAGACCAGCAAGAACGCCGCGGTCGCCCTGCTGTGTGCGTCGCTGCTCAACCGGGGTCGGACGACGCTGCGCAACCTGGCCCGCATCGAGGAGGTCAACCGCATCCTCGAGGTGCTCAACTCCATCGGGGTGCGCACCCGCTGGCTGCCGGAGAGCAACGACCTGGAGATCACGCCGCCGGCCAAGGTCGACCTGCACGCGATGGACGAGGAGGCGGCCCGCCGCACCCGCACGATCATCATGTTCTTCGGGCCGCTGCTGCACGAGTTCGACAGCTTCCAGCTGCCCTACGCCGGCGGTTGCGATCTCGGCTCCCGCACGATCGAGCCGCACATGACCGCGCTGCGACACTTCGGCCTGCACGTCGAGGCGACCACCGGCTTCTACCACGCGACCGTCGACCGCTCGGTCACCCCGACCCGCGCGATCGTGCTCACCGAGCGCGGCGACACGGTCACCGAGAACGCGCTGATGGCCGCGGCCCGGCACGAGGGCGAGACCGTCATCCGCAACGCCAGCCCGAACTACATGGTGCAGGACCTGTGCTTCTTCCTGACTCGGCTCGGCGTGCGCATCGACGGCATCGGCACGACCACGCTGACCGTGCACGGCCTGGCGGACATCGACGTCGACGTCGACTACGCGCCGAGCGAAGACCCGATCGAGGCGATGAGCCTGCTCGCGGCCGCGGTCGTCACCGAATCGCAGATCACGATCCGGCGCGTGCCGATCGAGTTCATGGAGATCGAGCTCGCGCTGCTCACCGAGATGGGCATGCAGTACGAGCTGAGCGACGAGTACACCTCGGCCAACGGCAAGACGCGCCTCGTCGACATGACGACGGTGCCGGGGCCGCTGCGGGCGCCGATCGACAAGATCCACCCGATGCCGTTCCCCGGGTTGAACATCGACAACCTGCCGTTCTTCGCGCTCATCGCCGCGTGCGCGCAGGGGCGCACGATGATCCACGACTGGGTGTACGAGAACCGGGCGATCTACCT
>JBDIAM010000215.1:0-6234 GCA_039812445.1 Piscicoccus intestinalis
TTGGCGGGCGTGATGCCGGCGTTGGACTGCCCGGGGCTGATGATGCCGGGGCAGTTCGGGCCGATGATGCGCGTCGTGCCCTTGTCCTTGGCGTAGTTGAAGAACTCGGCGGTGTCGCGCACCGCGATGCCCTCGGTGATGACGACGAGCAGCGGCATGCCGGCGTCGACGGCCTCGATGACCGCGTCCTTGGCGAACTTCGGCGGCACGAAGACGACGGAGACGTTCGCTCCCGTCTTCTCCATCGCCTCGGCGACCGTGCCGAACACCGGCACCGTGACGCCGCCGTCGAACTCGACCTCCTGACCGGCCTTCTTGGGGTTGACGCCGCCGACGATCGCGGAGCCGGAGTCGAGCATGCGCTGCGTGTGCTTCATGCCCTCCGAGCCGGTCATGCCCTGGACGACGATCTTGCTGTCGGAGTTGAGGAAGATAGCCATGAGTTGTTCAGTCCTTACTTCGCAGCCGCGGCGAGCTCGGCAGCCTTGCGGGCGCCGCCGTCCATGGTCTTCTCGATGGTGACGAGGGGGTGGTTGCGCTCGGCGAGGATCCGGCGGCCCTCCTCGACGTTGTTGCCGTCGATGCGCACGACGAGCGGCTTGGACGCCTCGTCACCGAGCTTGTCGAGGGCCCCGACGATGCCGTTGGCCACCGCGTCGCAGGCCGTGATGCCGCCGAACACGTTGACGAACACCGACTTGACCTGCTCGTCGTTGAGGATGACGTCGAGACCGTTGGCCATCACCTCGGCCGAGGCACCGCCTCCGATGTCGAGGAAGTTCGCGGGCTTGGCCTCGCCGCCGGTGTACTCCTCACCGGCGTAGGCGACGACGTCGAGGGTGCTCATGACCAGGCCCGCGCCGTTGCCGATGATGCCGACGTTGCCGTCGAGCTTGACGTAGTTGAGGTGCATCGCCTTGGCCTTGGCCTCCAGCGGGTCCTGCGACTTCTCGTCGACGAGGCCGGCGTGGTCGGGCTGGCGGAACTTGGCGTTGTCGTCGAGGGTGACCTTGCCGTCGAGGGCGACGATGCTGCCATCCTCCAGCTTGACCAGCGGGTTGACCTCGACGAGCGAGGCGTCCTCGCCGTTGTAGACCTCCCACAGCTTGACGAGCACGGGGGCCACCTTGGCGCCGGTCTCCTCGTCGAACTGCGCGGCCTGCACGATCTCCTTGGCCTTCGCCTCGTCGATGCCGACGTTGGGGTCGACCGCGACGCGCGCGAGGGCCTCGGGGCGCTCCTTGGCGAGGGTCTCGATGTCCATGCCGCCCTCGGTGCTGCACATCGCGAGGTAGTTGCGGTTGGCGCGGTCGAGCAGCAGGGAGAAGTAGTACTCCTCCGCGATCTGGGCGCCCTGGGCGATCATCACGCGGTGCACGGTGTGGCCCTTGATGTCCATTCCGAGGATCTGGTCGGCGTACTGCTCGGCCTCGTCGAGCGACTTCGCGACCTTGACACCGCCGGCCTTGCCACGGCCTCCGGTCTTCACCTGCGCCTTGACGACGGTCACTCCGCCGCTCTTGGCACCGATCTCCTCCGCCGCCGCGCGAGCCTCTTGCGGCGTGGTCGCGATCTTGCCGGCCAGCACGGGTACGCCGTGCTTCTCGAACAGGTCTCGGGCTTGATACTCGAAAAGATCCACGGCTGATTCCTCGTCGTCGAATCGGAATGTCCGCGGCGATCCTACCCGCCGGTCTGTCGCGCTAAGAGGCAGATGAGCGAACCCGCGTCGGCAGGCGGGGCCACTCCGACGGCCGGTGGCCGAACACGCCACTGACCGCACCGACGGGCCGTTCAGCTGCCTGCGGTGCGGTCAGTATGCGTGGTGGGACGAGCCGGAGCCGGTGCCTCAGGCCGGCTGAGCGGCCTCGCCGACGTGGCTCTTGACCCAGGCGACGATGTCGGTGGTCGTGGCGCCGGGGGTGAAGACCTTGGCGACACCCATCTGCTCGAGCTGGGGAATGTCACCTTCGGGAATGATGCCGCCGCCGAAGACGACGATGTCGGAGGCGTCGCGCTCCTTGAGCAGCTCGATGGTCTTGGCGAACAGGGTCATGTGGGCACCGGAGAGGACGGACAGCCCGACCGCGTCGGCGTCCTCCTGGATCGAGGCTTCGACGATCTGCTCGGGAGTCTGGTGCAGGCCGGTGTACACGACCTCCATCCCGGCGTCACGCAGCGCTCGGGCAATCACCTTCGCGCCTCGGTCGTGACCGTCCAGGCCGGGCTTGGCAACGACGATACGCAGCGGGGATTCACTCATGAGGTCACCCTAGCCGCCGGTGGCACGCGCACGGCGGGAGTTTGGTCCCTCGGTTGCGCGGCTGCGATTCGTCTCGGTCGCGCCGACGTCGAGTGTGCGGCCCGTCTGCGGCGGGTTCCGGAGACGGTTTCGCCGAGCGTTCTCACGCACGGCCCCACTCTTTGCCCGACGCGCGCGAGTTCCACACGATTTTGTCCATAACAACTGGGTCACATAAACTCATCGACCGCCCCTTCGTCGTGCGGGGCCTGACGCAACGGCGCCGTTCAGTTCGCGTCTCGACCCCCGTCGAGCCGCCTCGCACCCGGCCCGGGCATGGGCCGCGCTCGACCCTGACCCGAGGCAATGAGGTCCCGCCTGTGCCCGCATATCACGGACGCCACCGCACCCTGTCGCGCCCTGCCCGAGCCCGAACGGCCGCTCTGACCGTCTCCGCGGCCGTGCTCGCGCTCGCGACCGGCAGTTCCGCGGGCGCGCAGGCCGCACAGGGCTCGCCGGCCTCGGATGTCGTGCAGCTCTCCGGCGCCTCCACGCCCTCGAACTCTTCGGGTGCCCCGGGCTCTTCGGGTTCCTCGGGTTCCTCGGCCTCCGCGGGTTCCTCGGCCTCCGAACCGAAGGCGAAGCCCACCGCGAAGACGGGCAGCGCCTCCCGGCAGGTACGCGGCTCGAAGGCGGTCTCCCGCAGCGCCGCCCGGCCCAAGGCGCTCGGTCCGCGGCAGACGCTGGCTCGCACGCCCACCGCGCGCAGCGCCAAGACCACCCGGGTGGCCGCCCAGGCGTTTCCCGACCTGACCAAGTTCACGTGGACCGGGCCGGTGCACGGCACGCGCCAGACGAGCGGGTTCGGCCACCGCTGGGGCCGGATGCACGCCGGTCTCGATTTCGGCGGCCCCGTCGGCACCCGGCTCAAGGCGATGTCCGGTGGTGTCGTCACCTACGCCGGTCACCAGGGCGGCTACGGCAACAAGGTGGAGATCCAGCACTGGGACGGCTCGCTCGTCTACTACGGGCACATGGCCTCGACCTCGGTCAAGAAGGGCCAGGTCGTCATGCCCGGCCAGCTCATCGGCCGCCTCGGCAACTCCGGCCGCTCCACCGGACCGCACCTGCACCTCGAAGTGCGCCCCGGCGGCGGCGACCCCGTCGACCCGTGGCCCTGGCTCGTCGAGCGCGGCATCCTGCCCGCCGACACCCCTCGCTCCTGACGCCCCGCCTCCCCCGCCGTCCCGGACCTCCCCGTCCTCCCCGCCCTCCCCCGGAACTCCCCAAACTTCCCTGAGAACTGCGTGTCGTGGTCGGAACTGCGGTTCGTGCCGCAGTCCTCACCACGACACGCAGTTCTCAGCGTCGTTCACGGTCGTTCACAGTCGTTCTCGGTGTTCGTGCTCGGTGTCGTTGACGCTTACAGCTTCGTCAGCGGGGCGTAGCGCAGCAGGAGCCGCTTGATCTGCTCGCCGCCGAAGTCGACGTGCGCCATGGCCTTCTCGCCCTCGCCCTCGACGCGCACGACCTTGCCCATGCCGAAGCTGTCGTGGGTCACCCGGTCACCCGGCTTGAGACTGATCGGCGGCCGGTTTCCCGGAGACCGAACGCCCGGCCGGGCGGCGAGCGTCGCCACCGCCGGCGCGCGGGTCGAGGTGACCGGCCCGGCTCCGCGCATGCCGGTGGCCTGGGTACGTTCCCAGTCGACGAGCTCGTCGGGGATCTCGTCGAGGAAGCGCGACGGCGGCGGGTATTGCGGCTGGCCCCAGGCGGATCGGACGACGGCCCGGGAGATGTGCAGCCGCTCGCGGGCACGGGTGATGCCGACGTAGGCCAGGCGCCGCTCCTCCTCCAGCTCGCCGGAGTCGCCGAGCGCCCGCATGTGCGGAAACGTGCCGTCTTCGAGGCCGAGCAGGAAGACGACGGGAAACTCCAGGCCCTTGGCGGTGTGCAGGGTCATGAGGGTGACGACGCCCTGGTCCTCGGCGGGGCTCTCGTCGTCGGGCTCGTCGGGGATCTCGTCGGCGTCGGCCACGAGCGAGACGCGCTCGAGAAAGTCGTTCAGCGCCGTCTCCGGGTCGGGTTGCTCGTCGGCGTCGGCGAACCCGGCGTCGAATTCCCTTGCGACCGCCAGGAGCTCGGAGAGGTTGTCGAGACGGGTCTCGTCCTGCGGGTCGTGGCTCGCGCGTAGCTCGGTGATGTACCCGGTCTGTTCGAGGATCGCCTCGAGCAGACCGGCGACCCCGCTGCCGCCCTCGTGCACGGTGCGCAGCGCCTCGAGCAGGGAGGTGAAGCCCTGGATCGCCTTCACCGAGCGGGTCGCGATGCCCGGCGCGTCGGCCGGCGTGCCCAGCGCCTGCACGAACGAGATCCGTTCGCGCTCGGCCAGATTGGCGATGCACGCCTCGGCGCGGTCGCCGATGCCGCGCTTGGGCACGTTGAGGATGCGGCGCAGGTTGACGGTGTCGGCGGGGTTGGCGATGACCCGCAGATACGCGAGCGCGTCCTTGACCTCGCGGCGCTCGTAGAAGCGGGTGCCGCCGACCACCTTGTACGGCAGGCCGACCCGCACGAAGACCTCCTCGACCGCGCGCGACATCGCGTTGGTGCGGTAGAAGACGGCGACGTCGCCGGGCTTGACGCCGTGCTTGTCGGTGAGGTCGTCGATGGTGCGGGCGACGAACGCGGCCTCGTCGTGCTCGGAATCGGCGACGTACCCGACGATCTGGGCGCCCTCCCCACCGGCCGACCACAGGTTCTTCGGCCGCCGCGAGGTGTTCTTGGCGATGACCGCGTTGGCCGCGCGCAGGATCGTCTGCGTGGAGCGGTAGTTCTGCTCGAGCAGGATGGTGCGGGCGTCGGGGTAGTCGGTCTCGAACTCGACGATGTTGCGGATCGTCGCGCCGCGGAACGCGTAGATCGACTGGTCGGCGTCGCCGACGACGCACAGCTCGGCCGGCGGCACCGGAGCCTGACCCTCGGGCACCGCGATCGGCGCGGCCAGCTCCCGGACCAGCACGTACTGGGCGTGGTTGGTGTCCTGGTACTCGTCGACGAGCACGTGCCGGAAGCGGCGCCGGTAGTGCTCGGCGACGTCCGGGAAGGCCTGCAGGATGTTGACCGTCGTCATGATGAGGTCGTCGAAGTCGAGGGCGTTCGCGGCCCGCAGCCGCCGTTGGTACTCGGTGTACGCCTGCGCGAGCACCTGGTCGGCCGGGTTCGCGGTCTCGGCGTTCGCCTGGGAGGCGAAGGTCTCCTCGTCGACGAGCTCGTTCTTCAGGTTGCTGACCTGGGCGGAGAAGCTACGCGGCGGGTAGCGCTTGGGGTCGAGGTCGAGGTCGCGCAGCACCATCGCCATGAGGCGCTGGGAGTCGGCGGCGTCGTAGATCGAGAAGTTGCTGCGTAGCCCGACGCGGGTGGCCTCGCGGCGCAGGATCCGCACGCACGCGGAGTGGAAGGTGCTCACCCACATGGCCCGGGCCTTCGGGCCGACGAGCGCCTCGACGCGCTCGCGCATCTCCCCGGCGGCCTTGTTGGTGAACGTGATCGCGATGATCTGACCCGGCTGCACGTGGCGGTGCCCGAGCAGGTAGGCGATGCGGTGGGTCAGCACGCGGGTCTTGCCGGAACCGGCTCCGGCGACGATGAGCAGCGGCGAGCCCTCGTGCACGACCGCCTCGCGCTGCTGCTCGTTGAGTCCGCGCAGCAGCTCCTCGGGATCGGGCGGGGTCGCCTCGGCGCGGCGGTTCCAGCGCGGGTCGGCACTCGGCGCCTCGCGCTGGCCGCGCGCCCACAGCGGCACGCCGGAGGCGTCGACGCCCCCTGCGTCGGAGGCGGAGGCACCGGCCCGCGCGGGCACGTCGCCGCTGGCCTGCGCGGGAGTCAGTCCGGGCAGCGGGATGTCGTGGAGGTCGGCGTCGAAGAGGCTCATCGTAGTGCTCATCCTAGAACGCCTGTTCGCACCCCCGCGCCACCGCCGCCCCATCTGG
>JBDIAM010000216.1:0-6183 GCA_039812445.1 Piscicoccus intestinalis
TCGGGCAGGTCAGCGGGCAGCCCCGGCGCGTCGAGGCCGGTCTCGTCGCTGGTGAACACGCCCGGTGGCCCACCGAGGATGTCGATCCGAGCACCGTTCTCGTCGACCGAGCCGACGATCGCGAGCGTCGCCGACGCCAGCCAGGCCCGGCAGTGGTGGTCGAGCCGGGGGATGACCTTCATGACCGAGAACTGCGGCCGCGGGCCGAGCACCGCCTCCAGGTCGGGCACGCCGCGCAGCACGTCCGCGGGCTGGGCTCCGGTCGCGGGGTCCGCGCCGGTCGGGGTGCGTGCACCGGCCCGGGGATCCGTGCCCGTCGCGTCGGGGCGAGGGCTCACCGCCGCCACCGCCCCGGTGTCGGAACCACGAGCGGCGTGCCGGAGACGGGGTCGTCGATGACCAGGCACGGCAGCCCGAACACGTCCTCGACCAGCTCGGCCGTGAGCACCTCGCCCGGTGGCCCGACTGCGACGACCGCGCCGTCGCGCATGACGATGAGATGGCTGGCGTACCGCGCCGCCTGGTTGAGATCGTGCAGCACCGCCGCGATGGTCGTGCCCGCCGCGTTGAGCTCGGCGAACACGTCGAGCAGCTCGATCTGGTGACTGATGTCGAGGAAGGTGGTCGGCTCGTCGAGCAGCAGGATCGGGGTCTGCTGCGCGATCGCCATCGCCGCCCAGACACGTTGCCGCTGACCGCCGGACAGCTGCGAGACCTCCCGGTCGGCGAGCCCGGCGACGTCGGTCGACGCCATCGCGTGCCGCACCGCCTCCTCGTCGTCGGCGGTCCACTGCCGCACGAGCCGCTGATAGGGGAACCGGCCGCGAGAGACCAGCTCGGAGACCGTGATCCCGTCGGGCGCGGTCGACGTCTGCGGCAGCAGTCCGATGCGCTGGGCCGCCTCTTTCGGGCGATAGGCGCGCAACGACCGCCCGTCGAGCAGCACGTGCCCGGTGGTGGGGGCGAGCAGCCGCGACAGGGCCCGCAGCAGCGTCGACTTGCCGCAGGCGTTCGGTCCGACGATCACGGTGAACGAGCCGTTCGGCACGTCGACCGAGAGCCGCTCGCTGACGATCCGCGAGTCGTAGGCGAGGTTCGCGTCGACCGCGCGCAGCCGGGCCGGCTCGACGGTTTGCGGGGCAGCGGTCATGAGGGGCTCCGGAATTCAGACGACTGGGGGCGGGCACGGACGGGCGTCATCGGTGTCGGGCCTCCCGTATGAGCAGGGCGAGCAGATAGCAGCCACCGAGCACGACGGTGACCATGCCGACCGGGACATCGGTACCGACCCCGTGCTGGGCGATGACGTCGGCGCCGAGCAGCACGAGCGCCCCGACGAACACCGACCCGACGATCGGGATGCCGGCCCCGCCGACGAGCCGATGGGCGATCTGCGGCGCGGCGAGCGCGACGAACGCGATCGGCCCGGTGCTCGCGGTGACGATCGCGACGAGCGCCACGGCGAAGAGCACGAGCCCGAGCCGGGCCGGCTCCACGCGCAACCCGTGCGCACGGGCCGCGTCGTCGCCGAGTTCGAGCTGGCGCAGCGCGGGAATGAGCGCGAACCCGGGCACCGTGAGCGCCAGCGCGACGCACGCGGGCAGCAGTTCCGGCCAGCCGATGAGCGAGATCGAACCGGCTCCCCAGATGGAGGCGGCCATCGAGACTTCGGCCTCGGCGCGCAGCAGCAGGAACAGGTTGACGGCGTGCAGCATCGCGGTGACCGCGATACCGATGACGATGAGCCGAAACCCCTGCACGCCACCGCGATACGCGAGCGCGTAGACGACCACGGCGGTGGCCAACCCGCCGAGGAGGGCGCCCGCTGCCGTCGACAGGTACGCCGCAGGCAACACGGTGAGCGCGACCAGGGCCCCCGTATACGCGCCGGTCGAGAAGCCGATGACGTCGGGGGAGCCGAGCGGGTTGGCGGTCAGTGACTGGAAGACCGCCCCGGAGACGGCCAGCGCACCCCCGAAGACGAGGGCCGCCAGCACCCGCGGCAGCCGCCACTCCCGCACGATCGTCGACGCGAACCCGCCGTCTCCGCCGAGCGCCGCGAGCACCTGCCCGGGGGACAACGGGTAATCGCCGAGCCCGAGGGCGACGACCGCCAGGGCCGCCGCGGCGAGCGCGAGGACGCCCGTGACGAGGATCGACCGACGGCGAATCGGCACGCCCGTCAACGGCATCCGCACGATCGCGGGCTGCGGTCGCGCCCCGAGCACCCCTCGGGCGGTCACAGCTCGCTCGCCGTCCGCCGGCGCACGAGCGCGATGAGCACGGGCCCGCCGATGAGCGCGGTGACGATGCCCGCGGGCACCTCGGCCGGCGGGATGACGACCCGTCCGACGACGTCGGACACGACGAGCAGCGTGGCGCCGAGCAGCAGCGCGTACGCGACGATCCAGCGCTGGTCGGGCCCGACGATCCATCGGGCGATGTGCGGAACCATGAGGCCCACGAACGCGATCGGGCCCGCAAGCGCGGTGGCCGCCCCGGCCAGCAGGGTGACGGCGGCGATCGCCACCGCACGCACCAGCACGACGTTCGCCCCGAGGGCCGCCGCCAGGTCGTCACCGAGGGCCACGGCGTTGAGGGAGCCGGCGATCGCTCCCGCGAGCACCAGGCCCACGGCGATGAACGGCAGCGCCGGCCCGAGCATCGTCCAGCCGCGGTCGACGAGGGAGCCCGCCCGCCACGCCTGCATCGCCGAGAACCGCGCCGGATCGGAGAGCACGATCGCGTTGGTGATGCCCACGAGCACGGCGCCGAGGGCCGTGCCGGCGAGCACGAGCCGGACCGGGCTGCCTCCGCCGTTGCCGAGCGAGCCGATGGCGTACACCGCGACGGTGGCGACCAGGGCCCCGACGAAGGCGACGAGCAGTTGCGGCACCGGGGTCGCCAGCCCCGCGAACCCGGCCGCGATGGCCAGCGCGAACGCCGCGCCGGAGGTGGTGCCGAGGATGCCCGGGTCGGCCAGCGGGTTGCGGGTGACGGCCTGCACGAGCGCGCCCGCGACGCCGAGACAGGCGCCCGCGACGAGACCGATGACGGTGCGGGGGAGCCGCAGGTCGAGCACGACGAGGGTGTCGTGGCTCACGCCCTCGGTTCGCGGTCCGCCCACCAGCGCCGCGACGACCTCGGCCGGCGGGATCGATCGGGCGCCGACCGCGAGTCCGGCGACGACTGTGATGAGCAGGGCGAGCACGCACACGAGCAGCCCCAGGCCTCGGCGGCGCAGGCTGCGCGGCGCGATCGCACGTGGGCGCTTCCGAGTATGGGCGGCCGGCCGCGCAGTCACAGTCACCCGTTCAGATTAGGTTAGCCTTACCTGCTGTTGGCACTCTGGTCACATCGTGAAAGGCGCCGCATATGCGCATCCGGCACACCGTTCTCGCCGCCGTCGGCGCCCTGACCCTCGCGGTGAGCGCATGCTCCTCGGGCGCGGGCACCGGCTCTACGCAAGGAGATTCGGCCTCGACCCAGGGCGGCGGCGGCGAGGGCTTTCCGGTGACCGTCGCGACGAAGTTCGGCGACGTGACGGTCGAGAACAAGCCGCAGCGGGTGGTCGCGCTCGGGTGGGGCGACGCCGAGACGGCGCTCGCGCTCGGGGTGCAGCCGGTCGGCGCCAGCGACTGGCTCGACTTCGGTGGTGAGGGCGTCGGCCCGTGGATGGCCGGCAAGTACACCAACCCGCCGCAACTCATCGAGACGCTCGAACCCTCCTACGAGGCCATCGCCGCGCTGCAGCCCGACCTCATCCTCGACGTCAAGAGCTCCGGTGACGCCCAGCGCCACCAGCGCCTCGCGAGCATCGCGCCCACCGTCGGCGTGCCCGAGGGCGGCGACAACTACCTCACCCCCGCCGACGACCAGATGACGATGATCGCCACCGCCCTCGGCGAGCCGGAGACGGGCAAGCAACTGATCGCCGAGGTCGACCAGGCCTTCGAGCAGGCCGCCGCCGCGCACCCCGGGTGGAAGGGCAAGACGTTCACCGCGGCCACGAAGACCGCCGACGGGTGGGGCGCCTACGTCGGCGGCAGCGACCGGGTGACGTTCATGCAGAACCTCGGCTTCACCCAGAACCCCACGATCGCGGCGATGCAGCCGGACGCCACGGGCTTCTCCACGAGCCTGTCGGCGGAGAACCTCGACTCGATCGACGCCGACGTCGTCGTGGCCTTCCCGATCTTCGTGCCGACCGCGCAGCTGACCGGAGACCCCGCCTTCGCCGCCGTGCCCGCCGTGCAGCAGAACCGCGCCGTGATCATCGACGGCGATCTCGCGCAGGCCTATTCGCTCGGCACGACGACCGCCACGCAGTACGCCATCGGCCAGCTCGTGCCCAAGCTCGAGCAGGCCATCGGGTCCTGAGGCGGTTCGCGGCGTCGATCGCGCCGCGCGTGTCCTGCGCGCGGGATTCGTCCGCGGCGCGGTCGGGCCGCGGCCACCGGCTCAGTGCTGCAGCAAGGCCGCCCGGGCGAGCCGACGCGCGGCCGGGGTCGGCACGCCCGCGTCGTCCAGCCCGCCGCCGCGCTCCATGACGGTCCACACCGGCAGGGCGCCGTCGCGGATCTCGTAGCGGCTGACCGCGTCGACGTGCCAGCCGAGTGCCCCGAGCAGCCCAGCCGCCATGCCGTCGAACGACACGTCCACCGGCTGCCGCCCGGCGAAGCAGAACAACGCGAGCGCGGTGGTCGAGCGCTCGCGGTCGCCGCGCGCTCGGGGCAGGCCGTCGGCCAGCAGGTGCCACAGCCGGATCGGGTCGTCCGCGGCCGCCAGCGCGGCCTTCGTCGGAACCAGCCGCCCCTTGGCCTTGCGGACCAGCCCGAGCGCGGTCGCGCTCTCGCGCAGCTGCGCCACCGGCAGCGTCAGTTCCTCGCGGTTGCCCTTGCCGATCCAGTGCTCGTCGAGGTGCAACCCCGTGAACAGGGCGTGCACCACCGCCGGAGGCAGGTAGCCGGCGCCGGTGAGCCGCACGCCCTCGCGGCCGAGCAGCTGCAGCAGCAGTGCCCAGGGGGCGACGACGGCCTCGGCCTCCTGCGGCGTCAGGCCCTCGACGACCGCCGCGCGGGCCGTCTCCGGCGGCTCGGCGGTCAGCGGCAACTCGGCGTCGTCGACGAGCACCGCGAACGGCTGGAGCTGGTCGACCTGCGCGATCTGGTCGATGAGTTCGGCTGCGATCGGGGCGAATCGGGGGTTGCCGACGAGGTCTCCGGCGAGCTGCTGGGCCCGATCGATCGTGTCGAGCAGCTCGTCGAGGTCGAGGTCGCCGAGGCCGGCGTCGGCGGGGTCGAAGTCCGGCGGCACCTGCGCGAGCAGCTCGCCCAGCCAGTCCGCCGGGCCCGTCGCCGCCCGCCCGTCGAGCACGGCGACGAGGTCGTTGTAGGCCCAGATGCCGCCGCAGTCCTCCGGCGGCGCGGCGCGATCGCCGCCGAGGAGCCGGGCCCGCGGGTCGCCGTCGGTGCGCGGCCGCACCGTCTCCACGGTGATCCTGTGGTCCCAGGAGTCGCCGAAGTCGTACTCGTAGAGCAGCTGGTCGCCGACGTCGGTGACGACCTGATCGAGGCGGACCTCGTGTTCCGGCGGCAGGTTGTCGGCGCAGAACTCGGCGGTGCCGGGGTTCGGGAACGGCCGCATGTGCGGGCCCGACCCCGGGATGACCGGGGCGAACGAGTGCAGGTGCGCGTCGAACCAGCCGAACGACGCCTGCAGCAGCGTGTGCACCTGGGGCAGCGGCAGGTCGCCGGCCACCTCCAGCCGCCGCCAGATCGGTGGTTGCGACCCGTCGAGGTCGACCCGGACGCCGAACAGCACCGGCTCCGGCGGGGATTCGCGCAGTTCGAAGCGCGGTTCGTCCTCCCGGCGGCCGCGCGCGGCGGCGGGCCCGAACGAGATGCCCTCCGCCGCGGCGCTCGTCGCCAGCGACTGCAGGAGTTCGTCGTCCTGCAGCGCCCGCAGCGCGGCCTGCGCGTCACCGCCGTGTTCGGCCATGAGTTGGTCGGCGAGCCGGCGCAGCGCCTCGTCGAGGGAGGGCTCGTAGCGGTCGGCGTGCGGGCTGTCTCCGGCGCTCATGACTCCACCCTGACACCCCGCCCCGATCTGAACCACCGGCACCGCCACCCGGTGCGCGGGGTTTCACCGGCCGAAGGCTGCCCTTTCGGTCGAGGGCTAGGG
>JBDIAM010000217.1:0-6173 GCA_039812445.1 Piscicoccus intestinalis
GCCAACATGCAGGACCACCTCGAGGTCTACATCCAGCACGCGGCCACCCAGCCGGTGTCGATCGCCCCCTGGCTGGCGCACAAGTACAAGCCGGTCATCGGTGCGCAGTGGCTGTTCGGGCGCACCGGCGTCGGGTCGAGCAACCACTTCGAGGCGGGCGGCTTCATCCGCTCCAACGACGAGGTGGCCTACCCCAACCTCATGTTCCACTTCCTGCCGATCGCGATCCGCTACGACGGGTCGAAGCCGGCGAGCGAGCACGGCTACCAGGTGCACATCGGCCCGATGTACTCCGACGTGCGCGGTGAGCTGAAGATCCGCTCGACCGACCCGTTCGAGCACCCGTCGATCCTGTTCAACTACCTGTCCACGCCGGGCGACCGACGTGAGTGGATCGAGATGATCCGGGCGGCCCGCAACATCCTCGAGCAGCCGGCGTTCGCCGCGTTCAGCGGCGGCGAGATCTCGCCTGGGCCGAGCGTGGAGACCGACGAGCAGATCCTCGACTGGGTCGCCAAAGACGCCGAGACCGCGCTGCACCCGTCCTGCACCGCGAAGATGGGCACCGACTCCGCCTCCGTCGTCGACCCGAGCTCGATGCGGGTGCACGGGGTGGAGGGCCTGCGGGTCGTCGACGCATCGGTGTTCCCGTACGTGACGAACGGCAACATCTACGCCCCGGTGATGATGGTCGCGGAGAAGGCGGCCGACCTCATCGCGGGCAACACCCCGCTGCCGCCGCTCGACGTGCCGATCTACCGCGCGGGGCAGGGGATGCCGCTGTTCCCGGAGGGCGACCCGCGCAACTCCGCCTGGGACGCCCGCACCGACCCGCCGAGCGCCGCCGGCGCCACCCCGGCTCCGGCGCTGGCCAAGCGGCCCGCCGCCTCGCTCGACCAGGCCCCGCACCCGGCTCAGGAGAACTGAGCCCGTCCGATCCCCGAGCCGACCGCCCGGCACTACCTCCGGCGCCGCGCGGTCGGCCTGGCGATCATCCACACCCATCCGCACCGATTCGCAGCCATAGGCGCCCGTCCGCACCCATCCGAACCACCGTCCCGATTCGCGGGACTCACACCGCCCGAGGCCAACCCGCCCGACAGGAGACCCCGATGACCGATACCGCAGCAACCCCCGTCGAGCGTCCCCCGACGCCGCCCGGCGAGCCCGCCCGCGTGCTCAACCGGATCGTGTTCTTCGGCTCGATCGTCGGCATCCTCGCGATCGCGATCTGGTGCATCGCCGACCCGACCAACGCGGCCGAGGTGCTCGGGGTCGCCGTCGGGTGGACCGCCGGCTGGTTCGGCTGGTTCTACATCGGTCTGGCCACGGCGGTCGTCGTCTTCGTCATCGCCGTCGCGATCTCCCGCTACGGCGACGTGCGGCTCGGCCCGCAGCACTCCCGGCCGCAGTACGACACGTTCAGCTGGGCGGCCATGCTCTTCGCCGCCGGCATCGGCACCGACCTCATGTTCTTCTCGGTGGCGGAGCCGGTGGCGCAGTACCTCAACCCGCCTCGCATCGAGGGCGGCACGCTGGAGGCCGCCAAGGAGGCCACGACCTGGACGCTGTTCCACTACGGCCTCTCCGGATGGGCGATGTACACGCTCATGGGCATGGCGATGGCGTACTTCGCCTACCGGCTCGACCGACCGCTGGCCGTGCGCTCGGCGTTGTACCCGATCCTGGGGCGGCGGCTCGACGGCTGGGTCGGGCATCTGGTCGACACCGCGGCGATCCTCGGCACGATCTTCGGCGTGGCCACCTCGCTGGGCATCGGGGTCGTGCAGCTGTCCGTCGGCCTCAACCTGCTGTTCGGGTGGGAGGCGGGCCTGCCGGTTCAGGCCGTGCTCGTCGTGATCGCGGTCGTCATGGCGGCGATCTCCGCGACCACCGGTGTCGACCGGGGCATCCGCTTCCTCAGCCAGCTCAACGTCGTCCTCGCCATCGGCCTGGCGCTGTGGGTGCTCGTCACCGGCAAGACGCAGTTCCTGCTCAACGCCGTCGTCATGAACATCGGCGACCTCGTCGCCAGCTTCCCGTCGATGACCGCCGACACCTTCGCCTACGACCAGCCCGTCGACTGGATGGCCAGCTGGACCCTGTTCTTCTGGGCCTGGTGGATCGCGTGGGCGAGCTTCATCGGCATGTTCCTGGCCCGCATCAGCCAGGGCCGCACCATCCGCCAGTTCGTCGCCGGCACGATGATCATCCCGTTCAGCTACATCGTCATGTGGGTCTCGATCTTCGGTAACTCCGCCATCGACCGCATCCGCGACGGCGACGCGGCGTTCGGCGAGCTGACCGTCAACGCCCCCGAACAGGGGTTCTACACCCTGCTCACGTACTACCCCGGTGCCACCTTCCTCATCGGCCTCGCGACGTTCGTCGGGCTGCTGTTCTACGTGACCTCCGCCGACTCCGGCGCGCTGGTCATGACCAACCTGTGCTCCTACCTCGAGCACGCGGAGCAGGACGGCAAACCCTGGCTGCGCATCGTGTGGGCGGCGGTCACCGGCCTGCTCACCGTGGCCGTGCTCATCGTCGGCGGCATCCCCGCGTTGCAGAGCGCGACGGTGATCATGGGGTTACCGTTCGGCGTCGTCATGATGCTCGTGATGTTCGGGCTCTACAAGGCGCTGCGGGTCGAGGCCTATCGCACGGAGTCGGCGCGCCACCGGCTCCCGCACATGTTCGCCGGGCGCAGCGGCGGAGAGCGCGAACACCAGCTGGCGACGACGTGGAAGGCGCGCCTGGGGCGGGCCCTGCAGCACGTCGACGACGACGAGGCCAACGAGTACCTGGCGAAGGTCGTTGGGCCGGCGCTGGCGGAGGTCGCCGCCGAGCTGCGCGAGCGCGGGGTGCCCGCGACGTGCCGCAGCGACGAGGACGGCGCGATCGAACTGTGCACCACCTCCGGCCCCGACGAGGGCAGGTTCGTGTACCAGGTGCGTCCGGAGAGCTCCTACGTCTGGCACGTGGGGCAGCGTTCCGTCGCCGCGCCGCGCGAGCGCACCACCCGCCTCGGGGTGTACCTCGACGACGGCGGCGCGGGCTACGACGTCATGGGCTACTCCCAGTCGCAGCTCATCCACGACGTGCTCGACCAGTACGAACGGCACCTCGACTTCGTGCGGATCAACGAGACGCAGGACGCGACCAAAGAGATCTGAGCGCCCGTCGTCACGCTGGGTTCGCCCTTGCGGGCGCCCAACGCGACGCGCAGGTTTATCGTGCTGTTCGGACACGGCGAAGGCGGGGGGGTGAGGTACGCAGATGACAGGTCTGTCGTCCGGCACCCGCGGGTCCTCCGCCTCGGCCGACCCCACGGGCGACCCCCCGGAGCCGGGCCGGTCACGGCGCTCCGACCACCCGGTCTCCGGCGGGCCGATGCAGCGTCTGCTGCGCGGCTACGCCCTGCTGACCTACCTGCTGCGCTGGCCGATCCTGCTCATCTGGCTCATCGTCGCCGGCTGGCTGTTCACCAACCCACCGGACTTCAGCGGGGGCGACGAGAGCCAGAGCCTCATGCCGCTGTCGGGCGCCGCCGCGCAGGCGGAGATCCGCGACGTCGAGCATTTCGGGTACCCGCTGTCGAGCCGCACGGCCGTCGTGCAGCACGACCCGAACGGGCTGTCGCTCGCGGTGCAGGCCGAGTCGATCCTCGACGCCATCTCGATCAACCAGCACCCGGTGGGCGCGCCGATCCTCGGCGCGCTGCCGCTGGCCAACACCGTGCGGTGGATGGACGGGCAGGCCGAGGTCGGCACGACGGTCATCACCTACCTGTTCATGTCGCCCGACGCCGACTTCGGCGACCAACACACCGCGGCGCGGCAGTACTACTACCGCTTCCTCGACCGGCCCGAAGACCACGTCGTCGGGGTCGCGGGATCGGTGCCGGCGCGGGCCCAACAGGGGTGGTTGCTGTCGCAGAGCATCCCCCAGGTCGAGGCCCTCACGCTCGGCGCGATCTTCATCCTCGTCGGGCTGGCGTTCCGCTCGATCGTCGTGCCGCTGCTCGCGCTGGGGGCCTCCGGCATCGCGGTGTTCGCGACCACCTGGCTGCTGTCGACGATCTCGCAGGTGCTCAACGTCGGTGCCCCGACCGAGCTCAGACCGCTGCTCGTCGCGCTCATCCTCGGCATCGTCACCGACTACACGGTGTTCTACGTCGTCGGCTTCGGAGCGGAGTTACGCAAGAACCGCGGCAGCGTCAAGGAGGCGATCGTCGCCTCCGTCGGGTCGTACACCCCGATCATCTTCGCCGCCGGCATCACGGTCGCGGCCGCGACGGCCGTGCTGCTCGTCGCCGAGGAGCAGTTCTTCCACGCGTTCGGCCCGGCCATGGCCGTGACCATCCTCGTCGGGCTGCTCATCTCGATCACGCTCGTGCCGGCGCTCATGTCGGTGCTCGGTCCGAAGGTGTTCTGGCCGCGCCGCGACCCCCGGCTGCTCGACCCCGACGACGAGCGTTCGGCGGTCGAGACCGGCTCCTCGCGGGTGACGACGTGGCTGGCCAACACGATGGTGCGCAAGCCCGCGGCGGTGCTGGCCGTCGTCGTGTGCACGCTGCTGCTCGTCGCCGCCTCGCTGCCGCTGTTCAACATCAAGCTCGGCGCCGACTTCGCCGGGGCCCTGCCCGCGGACAACTCGGTGAGCGAAGCCAACGCGGCGGCGGTCGCGGGCTTCGCGCCGGGCATCACCTCGCCGACCACGCTGCTCATCGAGGGGGACGGCATCACCTCCCACGAGCAGCAGCTCATCGAGTTGCAGCGGCTGGTCAGCGACGAACCGGGGGTCGCCGGCGTCATCGGGCCGCGTCAGCAGTTCCCCCGGATCCCCAACCTCATGCTCGCCGGAGACGGTGACGCGGCCCGCATGATGATCGTCCTGGACCACACGCCGCTGGGCGCCGAGGCGATCGCCAACCTCGCCGACCTGCGAGAACGGTTACCCGGCCTCGGCGCGCAGGCGGGCCTGCCGAGCTATTCGTACAGCTTCACCGGCGACACCGCACTCGCCGAGGGGCTCGTCTCCGGCACCGTCGACGACCTCAAACGGATCGCGATCGTCGGCTTCCTCGTCAACTTCGCGCTCCTGGCGATCTTCCTGCGGGCGCTGCTCGCGCCGCTGTTCCTGCTCCTGTCGAGCGTGCTGGCCCTCACGGCGTCGCTCGGGGTCACGACCTGGGTGTTCATGGACCTGCTCGGGCACGAAGGATTGACGTTCTACGTGCCGTTCGCGGCCGCGGTGCTGCTCGTCGCGCTCGGGTCGGACTACAACATCTTCGGGGTCGGGCGCGTCTGGGAGTTGGCGCGCGACATGACCCTGCGTGAGGCGATCCGGCAGGCGATGCCGGAGACGTCGAAGGCCATCACGACCGCGGGCCTGGCGCTCGCGGTGAGCTTCGGCATGCTGGCCGTCATCCCGGTCACCTCGTTCCACGAGCTGGCGGTGGCGATGAGCGTCGGCATCCTCATCGACTCCTTCCTCGTGCGCTCGGTGATGATGCCCGCGATGCTCACGCTCATGGGCCTGCACGCCGCGTGGCCCAACAAGCGGCTGCTGCCCTTCGACCGCAGCCGCCGTCGCGACGAGATCGACGCCGACCGCTACAGCAAGCAGCAGCTGCGCGCCCTTTGGCGCCCGCGATCGCGCTGACGGTCGAGTCAGCCCGAGGCGGTCGAGTCGACCCGAGGCGGTCGGGTCGGGGAGCGTCGGTGCGGCCGGCTCGAGTCAGCCGGAGGTGCCCCGGGGAGCCGGGGTCGTCGCCCGCGGCGTGGCCCGCGCGGTCGACCTGGGCCGGGCGGTGGTGGTCGGTGCCGAGGTGGCGGTCGGGGTCGAGGTCACCGTGGAGGTCACGGTCTGCTGCGTCGGCACGGCGGTGGCCGTGGCGACGCCGCGCCGGCAGACCTCGGTGTCGTCACGCAGCGAACTCTGCTGCGCGTCGATCTGACGCACGAGGCGGGAGAGCCGGGCGGCGTCCAGGTCGCGGGCGGCGACCATCGCCCGGTCGAGCAGCACCTGCAGCTCCTGGGCCCCCTCGGCGATGTTGAGGCAGGCCCGCGGCACCGCGACCTGCTCCGACTCCGTGGTGGTCGTCGGCGTCGGGGAGGGGGTGGCCGTCACCGCGGGGGCGTCGTCGCCGCGCATGACGAGGGCGACGCCCA
>JBDIAM010000218.1:0-6145 GCA_039812445.1 Piscicoccus intestinalis
AGCGACGGGTTGTCGGCGTGCACGTCGTGCGTGACGACGCGGCTGCCGTTGACGGCGCTCGTGCCGACGACGTCGAGCTCGCCGGAGTCGTGCCGCACGACGACGTGGTGGTCGCCCGCGCGCACCGGCTCGGAGTCGGTCAGGTGCAGGATGCGCGCCTGCGCCTGCTCGCGGTCCTTGAGCACCTCGAACGCGCCGTCGTTGAAGATCGGGCAGTTCTGGTAGATCTCCACGAGCGCGGCGCCGCGGTGCTTGGCGGCGGCGTGCAGCGTCTCGGTGAGGTGCTTGCGGTCGGAGTCCATCGTGCGGGCCACGAACGTGGCTCCCGCCCCGAGCGCCAGCGCGATCGGGTTGAACGGGGCGTCGACCGAGCCCGCGGGGGAGGACTTCGTCACCAGGCCCTGCCCGGACGTGGGGGAGTACTGCCCCTTGGTCAGGCCGTAGATCCGGTTGTTGAACAGCAGGATCTTGAGGTTGACGTTGCGGCGCAGCGCGTGGATGAGGTGGTTGCCGCCGATCGAGAGGGCGTCACCGTCTCCGGTGATGACCCACACCGACAGGTCGTCGCGGGAGGTGGCCAGGCCCGTGGCGATCGCCGGGGCGCGGCCGTGGATCGAGTGCATGCCGTACGTGTCGAGGTAGTACGGGAAGCGGGAGCTGCAGCCGATGCCGGAGATCGCGACGATGTTCTCGCGCTGCAGCCCGAGCTGCGGCAGGAACGACTGGAAGGCCGCGAGGATCGCGTAGTCACCGCAGCCGGGGCACCAGCGGACCTCCTGGTCGCTGGTGAAGTCCTTCTTCGTCTGCGCGGGCGCTCCCGCGGGCAGGCGCGGCACGCCGTGCGTGCCCAGGCTCGGCATACCGAGATCGATGCTCATGATGCTCCTCGCGCTCAGGCGCTGGTCGATGCGGTGGTCTTCGCGGAGCCGGTCGGGCGATCCTCCAGCTCCTGCGCGGTGTGCTCGGCCGCGTGCCGGGCCTCGTCCGGGTCGACGTCGGCCGGGGGCTGACGCATCTGCTCGGCGGGTTCGTGCACGTCGGGATCGATGTCCTCGTCGTGGTCGATCGGCGCGGAGACGGGGGCGGTGTCCTCCGGCTCCGTCTGCTCGGCGGGCTCGGCGTGCTCGGTGCCCGCGTCGGCGCCCCCGTGCGTCGGCTCCGGCGAGGCGTCCGCGAGGGCCTCGGCGATCACCTCGACGAGTTCGGCGGAGGTGAACGGCAGGCCGCGAACCGCGGTGTGCGACTGCACGTCGACGAGGTAGGTGCCGCGCAGCAGCAGGGCCAGCTGGCCCATGTTCATCTCCGGCACGAACACCTTCCGGTACCGGCGCAGCACCTCACCGGTGTTCTCCGGCATCGGGTTGAGGTAGCGCAGGTGCGCCTGGGCGACGCTCAGGCCGGAGGCGCGCAGCTGGCGCACGGCCGCGCTGATCGGGCCGAACGTCGAGCCCCAGCCGAGCACGAGCACGTCGGCGTCGCCGGAGGGGTCGTCGACCGCCAGGTCGGGCACGTCGATGCCGGCGATCTTCGCGGCCCGCAGCCGCGTCATCCGGTCGTGGTTGTCGGGGTCGTAGGAGATGTTGCCGGTGCCGTCGGCCTTCTCGATGCCGCCGAGCCGGTGCTCCAGGCCCGCGGTGCCCGGCACCGCCCACGGGCGGGCCAGCGTCTGCGGGTCGCGCACGTACGGGTGGAAGGCCGGGTTTCCCTTGTCGTCGACCGCGTTCGGGTCGGTCGCGAAGTCGACGTCGAGCCGCGGCAGGTCGGCGACGTCCGGGATGCGCCACGGCTCGGAGCCGTTGGCCAGGTAGCCGTCGGAGAGCAGGATGACCGGGGTGCGGTAGGTCGTCGCGATCCGCACCGCCTCCATCGCGATCGTGAAGCAGTCGCTCGGGCTGCTCGGGGCGATGACGGCCACCGGCGACTCGCCGTTGCGGCCGTACATCGCCTGCAGCAGGTCGGCCTGCTCGGTCTTCGTCGGCAGGCCCGTCGAGGGACCGCCGCGCTGCACGTCGATGATGATCATCGGCAGTTCGGTCGACACGCCGAGGCCGATCGTCTCGGCCTTGAGCGCCAGGCCCGGCCCGGAGGTCGTCGTCACGCCGAGCGACCCGCCGAACGCGGCGCCGAGGGCGATGCCGGCGCCCGCGATCTCGTCCTCGGCCTGGATGGTCGTCACGCCGTAGCGCTTCAGCGCCGACAGCGTGTGCAGGATGTCGCTGGCCGGGGTGATCGGGTAGCTGCCGAGCACGAGCGGCAGCCCGCTGCGCTGGGAGGCGGTGACCAGGCCGTAGGCGGTGGCGATGTTGCCGGTGATGTTGCGGTAGCGGCCCGGGGCCATCGGGGCGGGCGCGATCTCGTAGCTGATCGCGAAGTCCTCGGTGGTCTCGCCGTAGTGGAAGCCGGCGGTGAGCGCGGTGAGGTTGGCGCCGAGCACCTCGGGCTTGCGGGAGAACTTCGCCTTGAGGAACGCGCGGGTGCCCTCGAGCGGGCGGGTGTACAGCCAGGAGAGCAGGCCGAGGGCGAACATGTTCTTCGCCCGCTCCTTCTCCTTGCGGGTGAGGTCGAAGTCCGAGAGCGCCTCGACGGTGATCGAGGTCAGCGGCAGCGAGTGCACGTGCCACGACTCCAGCGAGCCGTCGTCGAGCGGGTTGGCGCCGTAGCCGACCTTGCCGAGGTTGCGGCGGGTGAACTCGTCGGAGTCGGCGATGATCGTGCCGCCGCGGCGCAGGTCGGCGAGGTTGGCCTTGAGGGCCGCGGGGTTCATCGCGACGAGCACGTCGGGGGCGTCGCCGGGGGTCATCACCGAGTGGTCGGCGAAGTGCAGCTGGAAGCTGGAGACGCCGGGCAGCGTGCCCTGCGGCGCGCGGATCTCGGCGGGGAAGTTCGGCAGGGTCGACAGGTCGTTGCCGAGTGCGGCCGTCTCGCTGGTGAAACGGTCTCCGGTCAGCTGCATGCCGTCGCCGGAGTCACCGGCGAACCGGATGACGACGCGATCGAGCTGCTGAACCTGCTTGGCTGACATGAGGTGAACTCACCAGGCTTCCGGATGGGCGATACGTCGGGCGGTACGAGGTCCGCCGCGCCAGGGGTGGCGGACCGTGCGCCGCAGGCCATGTTAGGCGAACCTTACGGATGCGTAGGTTTCTCGCCAGGTGTTGGACCCTCAAGGTGTGACGCGCGGGCGGGTCCGGCTATTCCCGGCCGCCGCGGTCTCGTCCGAGCACTGAGACGAATTCGCCTCATCGGGCGGAACACCGGGCGGCCCCGGCCACGTTGTGCAGGGCATGACCAACCACTTCAACGGCGTGAAGACCGCCGCGCTGTTCGGCGTCATCTTCGCCATTCTGCTCGGGCTGGGCGCGGTGATCGGCGGCGGCCGGTACATCTGGCTGTTCGCGCTCGTCGGCGTGGCGATGACCTTCTACGGCTACTGGAACAGCGACAAGATCGCGATCAAGGCGATGCAGGCCTACCCGGTGACCGAGGAGGAGGCCCCGGCGATGTACCGGATCGTGCGGGAGCTGTCGGCCCGGGCGAACCAGCCCATGCCGGCCCTGTACATCTCGCCGACGCGGGCCCCGAACGCGTTCGCGACCGGGCGCAACCCGAACCACGCGGCGGTGTGCTGCACCGAGGGCATCCTCGACCTGCTCGACGAGCGGGAGCTGCGCGGGGTGCTCGGTCACGAGCTCATGCACGTGTACAACCGCGACATCCTCACCTCGTCGGTGGCGGCCGCGCTGGCCGGCATCATCACGAGCGTCGCGCAGATGGCGATGTTCTTCGGCGGCAACGACGAGAACCGGCCCAACCCGATCGCGATGATCGCCATCGCGCTGCTCGCGCCGCTGGCGGCCTCGGTCATCCAGATGTCGATCAGCCGCACCCGCGAGTACGACGCCGACGAGGACGGCGCCAAGCTGACCGGTGACCCGCTGGCGCTCGCCGACGCCCTGCGCAAGCTGGAACTCGGCGTGCAGCGCGCCCCGCTGCGCCCCGAGCCCAAGCTGCAGAACGCCGCGCACATGATGATCGCCAACCCGTTCCGCGCCGCCGACGTCAAGAGCCTGTTCTCCACCCACCCGCCGATGGCCGGCCGCATCGACCGCCTCGAGAACATGGCCCGCGAGCTCGGCCGCTGAGCGGGAGTCCGCGCGTGAGTCTGCGCGTGAGCCACGCCCGGGAGCGGGCGAGGCTGCTCGCCGTCCGCGGCTACGAGCTGGAGCTCGACCTCGACCGCGGGGCGCGGCTGTTCGGGTCCCGGGTGCGGATCGCGTTCTCGTGCCGGGAGCCGGGGGCCTCGACCTTTCTCGACGTGCGGGCCCGCGAGCTGCGCTCGGCGACGCTCAACGGACGGCGCCTCGACCCGGCGACCTGCGTCGACGGACGGCTGCCGCTGCCCGACCTGGCGGCCGAGAACGTCGTCGAGGTCGACGCGGTCATGACGTACCGCCGCGACGGCGAGGGGCTGCACCGCGCGAGCGATCCCGCCGACGGCGCCGACTACGTGTACGGCATGACGTTTCTCGACGCGGCGCCCACGGTGTTCGCGTGCTTCGACCAGCCCGACCTCAAGGCGCCCTACGAGGTGAGCGTTCGGGCTCCGCTGGGGTGGAGCGTCATCGGCAACGGCGTCGCCCACCAGGCCGAGCCGGGCCGGTGGCGCCTCGCGCGCACCCAGCCGCTGGCCACGTACGTCGTGACGATCTGCGCCGGCCCGTGGGAGCGCGTGGGCGCGACTCACCGCGGCATCGAGCTCGGCTGGCACGCCCGGTCGAGCCTCGCGCCGCAGCTGCGTGCGCAGGCTCCGGAGTTGCTGGCGGTCACCGCCTCCGGGCTCGACTACTTCGAGGGGCTGTTCGGCATCGGCTACCCGTTCGGGCCCGGCTACGACCAGGTGCTCGTGCCCGAGTTCAACGCGGGCGCGATGGAGAACCCGGGCTGCGTGACGTTCGCGGAGACCGCGCTGCACCGCGGGGCCGCGACCACGGCGCAGCGCCGCGGGCGGGCCACGACGATCCTGCACGAGATGGCGCACATGTGGTTCGGCGACCTCGTGACGATGCGCTGGTGGGACGACCTGTGGCTCAACGAGTCGTTCGCCGAGTACCTGGCGCACCGCGCGCTCGAGGCGACCGGGCTGTTCGAGGGAGCCTGGGTCGACTTCGGCATCGCGCGCAAGGCCTGGGGGTACGCGGCCGAGCGCCGGCCGTCGACGCACCCGGTGGCCGCCAACCCCGCGCCCGACGCCGCCGCGGCGCTGGCGAACTTCGACGGCATCTCCTACGCCAAGGGCGCGAGCGTGCTGCGTCAGCTCATCGCCCACGTCGGCGACGAGGCGTTCGTCGCAGGCGTGCGCGCGCACCTGAGCCGGCACGCGCACGGCAACGCCGACCTCGCCGACTTCCTCGCCGCGCTCGGCTCGGCCGCCGGCCGCGACCTAGGGCCGTGGGCGCAGGCCTGGCTGCGCACCGCCGGGCGCGACGCGCTCGACGTGCACCTGGAGTGCTCGGACGGCCGCATCACCGCCGCCGAGCTGCGCCGCACACCGCCGGCCGCCCACCCGCCCGCCGATCGGCCGCACGCCCTCGACGTCGCGGGCTTTCGCGACGGCCGGCAGCTGTGGCGCCACCCGGTGCGCACGACCTCGGACATCGCGCCGCTGCCGCAGCTGATCGGTGCGGACCGCCCCGCCCTCGTGCTGCCCAACGCCTCCGACCTCACGTGGGCCGACGTGCGCCTCGGGCGCGACAGCGCCGCCGCGCTGCCGCGCGAACTCACCCGCCTGACCGACCCGACCGCGCGGGTCGTCGCGTGGGTCGCGCTCATCGACGCGGTCATGCAGGGCCGCGAGCCGCCGGCGCTGTTCTTCGACACGCTGCTCGCGGCCCTGCCCACCGAGCGCGACAGCGGGGTCGTCGCGATGCTCGGCCGCGCCGGGGCGAAGCTGGCCACGTCGTACCTGACCGAACCCGCGGCCGGCTGGGCGGCGCTGGCGGCCGCGGGCGCCGGGCTCCTCGACACCGGGCTCCTGGACACCGGGCTCCTGGACACCGGGCTCCTCGACACCGGGCTCCTCGACACCGGGCTCCTCGACACCGGGCTCCTCGACGCGACGAAGCCCGCTGCGGCGCCTGATGATTCG
>JBDIAM010000219.1:0-6067 GCA_039812445.1 Piscicoccus intestinalis
CGCGCAGCCCCCACAGCTCCTCGGCGCGCCGGCTCCACACCTGCACCATGAGTTCGCGATTCACGACGATGACGGCCGGCTGGAGGCTGTTGAAGATCGACTGCATGAACTCGTTGAGCTGGGCCATCGCGAACGAGCGGTCGCGCAGCTGCTCGTTGGTGAGCTGCAGCTCGTCGTTCGTCGACTGCAACTCCTCGTTCATCGTCTCGAGTTCCTCGTTGGTCGACTGGAGCTCCTCGTTGGTGGTCTCCAATTCCTCGACCGTCGACTGCAACTCCTCGTTGGTGGTCTCCAGCTCCTCGTTGGTCGACTGCAACTCCTCGTAGGCCGTCTCCAGCTGCCGGTTGGCGGTCTCCACCTCCACCTGCAGCTCGTGGAGCCGGGTCACGTCGGTGATCGTGATCGAGAGCCCGAGCAGGTGGCCGCGCCCGTCGAGCAGCGGCACGAGCTGCACGTCGACGTAACGGACGGTGCCGCCGCGCTGCTGCCAGCGCACCTCCCGCAGCGACACCGTCTCCTTGGCCTCGAGGGCGGCCGCCATCCGCGGGCCGAGCTCGGCGATCGTGTAGGAGATGTCGAGGTCGGAGAAGGGGCGCCCGATGTCGCGTTCGGACAGCCCGAGCATCGCCCCGGCCCGGTAGTTGACGATCGCCAGCTGCCGGTCCGGGGCGACGACGAGCTGGGCCACCGGGCTCGTCATGATCAGCTCGTGCCGCAGCCGACCGTCGTGGGACGACACGCCGTCGCGCCCGTAGAGCCGCCACGGGGCGGTGAACGGCGCGTCGCTCGGCGCCGACTTCGCCTTGGCGAAGAACCGCCGCTTGAGGTCGATCGGCTCGAACGTCGCGGTGTGGTTGAGCAGCATCTCGGCCTTGCCGAGGAACAGCACGCCCTGGGTGCGCAGCGCGAAGCCGAGCCGGGAGACGACCCGCGACTGGGTCTCCGCGTTGAGGTACATCAGGGTGTTGCGGCACAGCAGGATGTCGATGCGCGAGATCGGCGCGTCCTGGGTGAGGTCGTTGCGGCCGAAGATCACGCTGCGCCGCAGGTCGGCCGACAGCTGCCAGCGCGCCCCGACCTGCTCGAAATACCGCTCCCGGTAGGTCTCGGGCAGGCTGCGCAGCTCCTTCTCGGTGTACACCGCCTGCCGCGCGTACTCCAGGGCGTCCTCGTCGAGGTCGGTGGCGTAGATCTTGACGCGGTCGCGAAACTCCTCCCCCATGAGCTCGTGCAGCAGCATCGCGATGGTGTAGGCCTCCTGCCCGGCGGCGCACCCGGCGCTCCACACCCGCACCGGAGACTGATCGTGGTCCGCCAGCAGCGCCGGCAGGATGTCGTCGCGCAGGTACTCCCACGCCTCCGGGTCGCGGAAGAAGCCCCGTGACGTTGATGAGGATCGTGTTGAACAGCGAGGTGTACTCGTCGGGGTGCAGCTGCAGCAGGTCGATGTAGTCGTCCACGCTCGTCACCGACACCTCGCGCATGCGGTGCCGGATGCGCCGGATCAGGCTCGGCCGCTTGTAGCCGGTGAAGTCGAACGCGCGGCTCTCCTTGAGGAACACCAGCAGCCGCTCGTAATCCGCCTCCGCGGCGCCGCTCGGCTCGCTCACCTCGGCCGGCTCCGGTCGGCTGTCGGGGTCGTGCTCGTTCGACTGCTCATTCGACTGGTCGTTCGACATCGTGCTCCTCGGCGGGTTCCTCGGTCGACATGGTGCTCAGTGGTTGCTCGAGGAGCTGCTGCAGCAACTCCGCCGACCGGCTCGCCTCCGCAGCCTTGTCCAAATGGCGCTGTCGGGACAGGGTATGGCCTCGCTCCCCAGCCCGGTCGGCAAGCTGGTTGCTGAGCGCGGCCTTCTCCTGCAGGCTGCGCAGCGCCATCCACAGCGCCCCCTCCAAGGCCTGGTCCTGCGCGCCCATGAGCGCCAGCGACGACCAGGCGTGGCCCACGCGGCACCGGAACCGCAGCAGCCCGGCGTCGTCGATCTCGAAGAGCGACCCGTTGCAGTCCGGGCACGAGTACCCCGACGGCCGGCCCGGTCGGTCGGGGCTGCTGAAGGCGCGCGGGTTCATGTCGGCCATCTCCACCTCCGTCGTGAGGGTGCCGGACGACTCCGGCACGAGGGCCACCTGCGGGCCGAACCCGGACGGCCGGGCAGAGCGCGTCAGCTCGTTGACCACGGTTGCGAGCTGCGCGACGGAACCCATGCGGTCGGCGCCGACGTGCCTGATCACGTTCGCCGGCATGCTGGGGTACGTCGCCTCCCCCGGGTTCTGCGCGAGCACGACCCCGCCGCGCTGACGGATCGTCATCATCCCGGCGGTGCCGTCGTCGAGGGCGCCGGAGAGGATGACCCCGATGACCCGGGGTCCGCACGCGCGCGCGGCACTGCGGAAGAGCACGTCGATCGCGGGCCGGAAACCGTTCTCCCGCGGCCCGCGCGTGACGCTGAGGTGGTCGTCGATGACGACAAGGTGGTGGTCCGGGGGCGCCACGACGATGCGGCCGGGCCGCAGCGGCTCCTCCTCGGCCGCCGCGGCCACCGGCAGCCGCCCGGCCCGGCTCAGGATCGTCGGGAGCATGCTGGGGCTCGTCGCGGGAAAGTGCAGGACGATGAGCACCGCCGCCGGCAGGTCGGGATCCAGACCCGCGACGAACCCGCGCAGGCTCTCCACGCCGCCGGCCGACGCGCCGACCACGACGACGTCCAGGCCCAGGGAGTCGCCGCCCGTCGATCGCGGGCGACCCGTTCGGGCGACGGGCGCGCAGCGCGGACCGGATTCCTCAACACGACCGACGGGCACGGAGCCTCCTGGCTGTTGCCGACCGGTGCTGCAGCTTGAACACGGTGGGGCGACGTCGTAGCGGAGCGGGATTCAGTATCGCACCCGGCACCCGGTTATGCCGGTCCTGCTGGCTTCACGGGTCGCCCTCACTCACCATGAAGAGATGACCGACGAGACCGCCAGGCGCGCGCGAGAGCGAGCCGAACAAGCAGGCCGACGCGCTCGCGAGGCGGGTGAGCGCGCCGCGCAACTGGCGACCGGATCCTCCCCCGACCAGCGCGACGTCGTGGCCCGCAGCCAGGAGTCCGCCGACCGGGCCGCCGAGCTGGCCAAGGAGGGTTATCGTCACGCCGCGCAGGCCGAGCGGGCGGCCGCCGAGGCGCACCGGACGGTCGCCGACTCCATCGACGCTCGCGCCGACCGCAGCCCCCAGGAGGCCGACCGGTTGCGGGCCGAGGCGCAGCAGCACCGGCGCCAGGCCGAGGAGCACCTGCGCGGCGCGGCCTTCGACGAAGCCCGCCTCGCCGAGCTCGAGAGCGAGTGAGGGCCGCCGGGTGACCGGCTCGTCAGGCCGCCGGGTCGCCGAGCCCGGCGAGCAGCTTGCCGACGATCCGGTCGAGGTCGGCCAGGTCGGCCTCGTCGAGACGGTCGACGAACAGGGCGCGCACGGCTTGCACGTGCGCGGGCGCGGCCGCCTCGATGGCGGACCGGCCGGTCGGGGTGAGCAGCACGACGGCGCCGCGTCCGTCTTCGGCGCATTCGCCGCGCTCGATGAGGCCGCGCTTCTCCATGCGCGTGAGGTGGTGCGACAGCCGGCTGCGTTCCCACTGCAGACCCTTGGCCATGTCGCTCACGCGGATGCGTTCGGTGGGGTCGTCGGTGAGGAGCACGAGCACCTCGAAGTCGGGCAGCGACAGCCCAGCGTCGGCCTGCATCCGGCGGTGCAGCTGGGCGGTGAGCCGGGCGTTGACCTGCAACCAGGCCCGCCAGACCCGCTGCTGGTGGTCGTCGAGCCACGGCACATCGGTCATTCCCCCATCTTAAGTGAATTAGTGACGCATCAAGAACCGATTCCAGGACGCTCGTCACACTGGCTCCCGCTCAGGCCGGTGTGATCTGCGCCGAGTGGACGGGCAGGCGCTGACCAGCGCGTATACGCTCCAGAGAGGACCAGGGGAGGGCAAGGATGACCCAACAGACACGATGTCCGGTGCCGCACGGCGCCCGAAAAACTTCTCGCGGAGACGATGCGTCTTCTCCCGCAGTCGAACTCATCGGCAACACGTGGCACGTGCGGGGCCACGACGCGGTCCGTCAGGTGCTGCGCTCGGCCGAGGTGACGCAGGCCGGGTTCGCCGCCGAGACCATTCGCCGCAGCCAACCGCGGGCCCGGCGCCCGGTGCTGTACAACGACGGCGCCGAGCACCGCGACCAGCGCCGCAAGATCGCCCGCTACTTCGCGCCGGCGACCGTCGGCAAGAAGTACCGCGAGCTCATGGAGGAGCGCGCCGACGCCCTCGTCGCCGACATCGCCGCCCGCGGCCGCGTCGACCTGCGCCCGGTCACCATGCGCTACTCCGTCGACGTCGCCTCCCAGGTCGTCGGCCTGACGAACTCCGATCGCGACGCGATGGCCAAGCGCCTCGAGGCGTTCTTCGACTCGACCGGGCTGCCTCCGATCGAGGACGGCGGCCCCTCGGGGCGGTTCGGGATCATCGTGTCCGCGCTGCGCAACGTGCGCATGATGGCCCCGCTCATGCGGTTCAACCGGCAGGACGTCAAACCCGCGATCGCCGCCCGGCGCGCGCATCCGCAGCAGGACGTCATCTCGCACCTCATCGAGTCGGGGTACTCCGACGAGGAGATCCTCATCGAGTGCGTCACCTACGGCGCCGCGGGCATGGTCACCACGCGCGAGTTCATCTCGATGGCCACCTGGCACCTGCTGCAGAACGAGGCCGTGCGCGAGGAGTACCTCGCCGGCGACCAGGCCGAGCGCTACCGCATCCTGCACGAGGTGCTGCGCCTGGAGCCGGTCGTCGGGCACCTCTACCGGCGCACCCGCACCACGGTCGAGCTCGACGACGGCACCCGCATCCCGGCGGGCTCCCTCGTCGACCTCTACATCCGCGGGGGCAACGCCGACGAGCAGGCGGTGGGCGCCGACCCGCTGTCGCTGTGCCCGCACCGCGAACTCGCCGACGGCGTGCGCGAGGAGGCCCTCTCGTTCGGAGACGGCAGCCACCGCTGCCCCGGCAACGCCATCGCCATCCAGGAGAGCGACGTCTTCCTCACCCGGCTGCTCGCGCTGCCGGTGCGGCTCGCCTCCACCCCGCGCATCGAATGGGACGAGCTCATCAGCGGCTACTCCGTGCGCGACATCGTCCTCGAGGTCACCCGCTGAGATCGGCGATGCGGGCGCGCGCCCTCACGTCAGCAGCAGCCGTAGGCCGACGACGTACCCGGTGAGCACGACGAGGGCGCGGAAGACGGGGCCGGGCAACCGTCTCCCGACGTGGGCGCCGAGCCAGCCACCGGCGAACGAGCCGGCCGCGACGAGCCCGGCGATCGCCCAGTCGACCGGGCCGAACGCGATGAACACGAGCGTGCCGGCCACGTTGGCGGCGAGCACGGCGACGTTCTTCAGGCCGTTGACGACGGTCAGCGGCTGGCGCAACCCGATCGCGAGAAAGCCGACGAGCATGACGCCCTGGCCGGCGCCGAAGTAGCCCCCGTAGCCGCCGATGACGGTGGAGACGGTCCGCAGCGGCCACGACATGCGCTCGGTGGGGTCGGTGGGCCGGCCGCGGGCCGCGAGGCCGCGCGAGATCAGCGGCTGCACGCCGACGAGCGTCGCGGCGAACAGGATGAGCCAGGGCACGGCGGCGTCGAAGACCGACTCCGGCGCCACGAGCAGGAACAACGCGCCGACGAGGGCACCCGCCGCGCTCGTCGCGGCCACCGCCCGCACCGCCGCGCCGTGCCCCGCGAGCTCGCGCCGGAAGCCGAAGCTGCCGGTGATGCCGCCGGGCACCAGCCCGACGGTGTTCGTCACGTTGGCCGCGACCGGGCTCATGCCGATCGAGAGCAGCATCGGAAAGCTCACGAGGGAGCCGGCGCCCACGGCGCTGACGACGAACCCCGCGCCGACGCCGGCTCCCAGGGCAGTCCACAGAGTGCTCGCGTCCACCCGCACAGCTTGGCGCATCCTGCCTCCGGGACCCCGCCTGCGGCCGGGACGCGTTCGCCGCGCCGGGACCTGCGGGCCGCGGGCGGGGCACCG
>JBDIAM010000220.1:0-6050 GCA_039812445.1 Piscicoccus intestinalis
GTGCGCGCGTAGTCGGGCACGCCGCCGGGGAACCGCTCGTGCAGCCCCTTCTCGACCTCCTTGACGAACCAGCTGCGCTCGTCTTCGCCCTCGGGGCAGGGGAAGCGCGGCATGTACCGGCCCTCGCCCTCGGTGAAGCTCACCTCGCATCGCTCGGCGATGGCCAGCGTGTTGTCGCACGCCTCCGGGAACTCGCGCCACAGGTGACGCATCTCCTGCGGGCTCTTGAGGTAGAAGTCGTCGGCGTCGAACTTGAACCGGTTCGGGTCCATCAGCGTGGAGCCCGACTGCACGCACAGCAGCGCCGCGTGGGCCTTGGCGTCTTCGGCCTTGGTGTAGTGCAGGTCGTTGGTGGCCACGAGCGGCAGCTGCAGGTCTTTGGCCAGGCGCAGCAGGTCTTTCTGCACGCGCCGCTCGATGTCGAGCCCGTGGTCCATGAGCTCGCAGTAGAAGTTCTCGGCCCCGAAGATGTCGCGGAAGTCGGCGGCGGCCTGGCGGGCCAGGTCGTACTGCCCGAGCCGCAGCCGCGTCTGGATCTCCCCCGACGGGCAGCCGGTCGTCGCGATGAGGCCCTGGCCGTAGGTCTGCAGCAGCTCGCGGTCCATGCGGGGCTTGAAGTAGTAGCCCTCGAGGCTGGCCAGCGAGCACATCCGGAACAGGTTGTGCATGCCGGTGTTGTTCTGCGCCCACATCGTCATGTGCGTGTACGCGCCGGAGCCGGAGACGTCGTCGCGGCCACCGTCTCCGAACTTGACGCGGGTCTTGTCGGTGCGGTGCGTGCCGGGCGTCAGGTAGCCCTCGATGCCGATGATCGGCTTGACCCCGTGCTTGCGCGCCTTCTGCCAGAACTCGTACGCGCCGAAGATGAACCCGTGGTCGGTGGTGGCGACCGCCGGCATCTCCATCCGCGCGGCCTCGGCGAAGAGGTCGTCGATGCGCGCCGCACCGTCGAGCATCGAGTACTCGGTGTGGCAGTGCAGGTGGACGAAGGAGTCAGTCGACAACGACGCACGCTCTTTCTCGGTGAGGGGTGGCGGGGCGGTTCGTCGGCGCGACGCTGCTCGACCGGACCCGTGAGGACCCATGAATCCTACGACCGAGGTGCGACAAGACTCTCCAGCCGCCCGGTTGCCCTGGCGGATCGGCGTGTCCGCCCGAGGCGGCCCCGCGGGGGCGAGCCGGAGTCGTGCCGGAGTCGTGCCGGAGTCGTGCCGGCGTCGTGCCGGCGTCGTCGGCGGGAGCAGTGCAATCCCGTTCGCCCGCACTCTGGCTCGTGAGGTTTACCGCGAATTTGCCTGGCAGAACTCAGAACTAGTCGACGGCTGCCGTAACTGCCTTCGAGGCCAATGGTTTTCGCACGGCCGTCGCGGGTCACGGCGCGCGGGGACCGCAGGAGTGGACGCGAGCGGACGGGAGGAACGTCGTGGCGGCTGGGCGACCTCGAGTCGGACGACCGCGCCGCCGGCGCCCGTTCCGCGCGGTGGCCCTGGCCCTGGTGCTGCTGCTCACCCCGCTGCTCGGGCTCGTGCCGGCGCTGGTCGCGGGGGCCGCCTCCGGCACGAGCGCGGACGGTCGGTTGACGTTCAGCTACACGGCCCCGAGCCCGGTGACGGCGGGGTCGTCGGTGACGTACACGTACACGATCACGAACACGACGAGCGACACCTTCTATCGCTCCTCGGCGACCGACTCGAACTGCTCGGTGACCGGCTCCCCCACGCGGCTCGGGCCGTACGCGAGCGCGACGTACACGTGCACGGTCACCAACATGCAGGCGACGACGATCTCGACCGCGAACATCTCGTACTACACGTACGACGAGGTCTGGGACCCGCTGGTGTGGTTTCCCGTGAACACCCGCATGTCGCTGACGACGACCGTCGTCGTCAACCCGAACCCGGCGACGACGCCACCGATCGACTGCACGACGCCGACGGTGTTCATCGGCGCCAACAACGTGTCGGCCAGCTCCGGAGGAGCGCCCCCGAGCTCAGGGGCGGTGGCGGCGGCGGGGGTGGCGGATGAACGCGGAGCCGACGGTGCCGAGCACGGCGGCGAGCACCACCAGAGCGGCGCCGGCGAAGCCCGTCAACGACCGTGAGAACTGCGTGTCACGGTCAGGACTGCGGCACGGACTGCAGTCCTGACCACGACACGCAGTTCTCAGGGACGTTCAGGGGTGGTGTTGGAGGCGGTCGAGGGCCTCGTGGAGGTCGGCCGGGTAGGTGCTCGTGAACGACACGTAGTGGCCGGTGCCGGGGTGCTCGAAGCCGAGGCCGACGGCGTGCAGCCACTGCCGCTCCAGACCCAGGCGCGCCGCGAGCCGCGGGTCGGCGCCGTACAACGGGTCGCCCACGCACGGGTGCCGCAGCGCGGCGAAGTGCACCCGGATCTGATGGGTGCGACCCGTCTCCAGGTGCACCTCGACGAGGGAGGCCGAACCGAACGCCTCGATGACCTCGTAGTGCGTCACCGCGTGCTTGCCGGACTTCATCACCGCGTACTTGTAGTCGAAGCCGGGGTGCCGCCCGATCGGGGCGTCGATCGTGCCGACGACCGGGTCGGGCAGCCCCTGCACGAGCGCGTGGTACGTCTTGTCGACCGTGCGATCCCGGAACGCCCGCTTGAGCATCGAGTACGCGTACTCCGACTTCGCGACGACCATGAGACCGCTCGTGCCGACGTCGAGCCGGCTGACGATCCCCTGCCGCTCGCTCGCGCCGGACGTCGCGATCCGGTAGCCGGCCGCCGCGAGCCCGCCCACGACCGTCGGCCCGCTCCAGCCGACGCTCGGGTGCGCCGCGACCCCGATCGGCTTGTCGACGACGACGAGATCGTCGTCGTCGTGCACGATCCGCATGCCCGGCACCGGCTCCGCGATGACCTCCAGGCCCGGCGGCGGGCCCGCCTGCGGCAGCGTCACCTCGAGCATGCTGCCGGCGCGCACCCGGTCGGACTTGCCCACCGGCGCGCCGTCGACCCGCGCGGCGCCCTCGCCGGCGAGCTGCGCCGCCTTGGTGCGCGACAGCCCGAAGAGCCGGGCCAGGGCCGCGTCGACCCGCTCGCCCTCCAGCCCGTCGGGCACGCTGAGCCACCGCACGTCAGGCATCGCGCTGCTCCCTGCTCTCCTCGGCGGCGGAGGGGGCGCCCGAGCCAGAGTCCGAGCCCGAGCCGTCACCCGAGTCGGGACCCGAACCCGAGCCGCGCGCCGGCGCGCCCTCGCGGGAACCGTCGAAGCCGATACCGCGGAAGGCCACCACGGCCAGCACGGCGGCGGCGACGCAGATGGCCGAGTCGGCAAGGTTGAACACGGGCCAGTTCGGCAGCATGAGGAAGTCGACGACGTGGCCGTGGCCGAACCCCGGCGGCCGGGTGAGCCGGTCGGTGAGGTTGCCCGACGCGCCGCCGAGCACGAGTCCGAGGCCGAGGGCCCACCACGCCGACCCGACCCGGAACGCGGCGATGACCACCGCCACCGACACGATCGCCTGGATCACCGTGAACACCGGGGTCACGCCCGTGCCCAACGAGAACGCCGCACCGGGGTTGAACAGCAGCGTCAGCTGGAGGAACTCACCGAGCAGCGGTCGCACGACGCCCGGAGTCAGCTCGCGCAGCGCCCACTCCTTGCTGAGCCTGTCGAGCGTCCACACGAGCAGCCCGAGCCCGAGGACGACAGCGGTGAGGGCGGGCCGGGTGACCCGGCCACGCCCCCGTGAACCCGATGCGTCGGTGGTGTTCAGCGACGCTCCTGCTTCTGTTTGCATGACACGCACAGCGTCGCACGCGGGAACGCCTGAAGTCGAAGCTTGCCGATCGGCTGACCGCACGACTCGCAGTAGCCGTAGGCGCCGGAGTCGATACGCTCCAGCGCCCGCTTGTTCTGCTCCAGCAGCGTGCGGGAGTTCTGGGTGAGGGTGAGGTTCTGCTCGCGCTCCAGCACCTTGCCGCCGGTGTCGGCCGAGTCGTCGCCCGACCCGCCGCCGTAGTTGAGCATGAGCCCCTCGAGGTCGGACTCCGAGACCTGCAGCTCGTCGGCGATGCGGGCGATGTCGCTCTCGAGGTCGGCTCGGACCTCCGCGATCTCCTCCGGCGTCCACGGGTCCTCACCCGGGCGCACGGGCAGCGCGTCGGTACCCGACCCGGCCTGCGGTTCACCGGACGGGGTTGTCTTCACAGCGGCCATGATGACCTCGGTCCAATCGTGCCGGGCGATCCGGCGGGTTGAGTGCACCGCGCACCCGTCGTCGTGTCGAGCGGATGTCGCGGAGGAGTAAGAGACGAGGATAAACCGACATCGCCGTCGCGCAATCCGAAGCACCCAGCGTGTTTCTCAGGCTGCCTGCAGGGGCGCTCGTGCGCAGGTCACACGCGCTGCGGAGGCGGACCCGCCGCCCCGGCGCACACCCGGCCGCACCCATCCACACGAGCCCGATCGGAGCCGGTCGGCCCCGTTCGGGCGTCCCCCGCGGGTCGGCCCGGCTCGGCCCGGGTCAGCCCGGGTCAGCGCGGGTCAGCGCGGGTCGGCCCGGGCCCCCGAGGGTCGGCGCGGGTCGGCCCGGGTCAGCGCTGACGGACGCGGAGGTTGCGCTGCTCGGCCCCCTCGGGACCGCCGTGCCCCGCGGGAGCGCCCTGCTGGTCGGGCTCCGGCTCGGCACCGACGGGCTCGTCCATCACGCCCGCGGTCTCCCCGAGGCGCTGCAGCTGGCTCTCGATGTACGCCCGCAACCGACCGCGGTAGTCCTGCTCGAAGTCGCGCAGCCGACCGATCGTCTGGTCGAGGTCGACGCGCTCGGACTCGAGGTCGGCGATGACCGCCTGGCGGCGCTGTTCGGCCTCCGCGAGCATGCCGCCGGAACGCTCCCGCGCCTCGGTGAGCAACCGGTCGTGCTCGAGCCGGGCCTCGCCGGTGAGCCGGTCGTGCTCGCTCTGGCCGGTCGACAGCAGCTCGTCGTGGCGGGCCTGCGCGGTGCGCAGCAGCTCCTCCGACCGGGAGGTCGCCTCGCCCACCACCCGGTCGTGTTCCGTCTTGCCCTGCTGCACGTACTCGTCGTGGACCTTCTGCGCCAACGCGATGAGCCCCGCCGCATCCGAGGTCGCCGTGTTCGCGGTCGAAGCGCTCGACGCGGACGAAGCCGGTTCAGTCGCGGACGCCTGCGCCGCCGTGGCCTCCTCCTGCTCGGACTTCGCCTTGGCGATCCGCTCCGCGGCCTCGGCCTCGATCGTCTCCGCGTCGGCCTTGGCCTTGGCGATGCGTTCGGCGGCCTCACGTTCGGCGGCCTCCACGGTGCGCTGCGTCTCCGGCGACATGCCACCGGCGTCGACCTTGCGCCGCAGGTCCGCGTTCTCACCACTGAGTCGACGCAGCTCGGCGACGACCTCATCGAGGAAGTCGTCGACCTCCTGCTCGTCGTAACCGCGCCGGAACTGAGTCGCGGTGAAGTTCTTGTTGAGAACGTCCTCGGGCGTGAGAGCCATGTGGTCCCCTTGGGGTCAGCCGGTGGTGCGAGTCGGATGGTACGTGTCGTAAGGCTTTTTTACGCCCCTACAATTCACATCCGCTCCCGACCTGTCCACGTCCCACGCGTTCACAGCGCTCCGGTGGCTGTGATGACCGCGGCGCCTGAGAGATCGGCGAGAGATCGGCGGGAACATCGGCGCGGCCTGCGCGGGTGCGCCGCGTGGTCAGCTCCGAGTCATCCGAGTTGGGTCAGCAAGCTTACCAGCAGCGACAATCCGATGATCAGGACGATGAAGGACAGGTCGAGCGCCACGCCGCCCAGGCGGATCGGGGGGATCACGCGGCGCAACGCCCGCAGCGGCGGGTCCGTGACCGTGTACACCGCTTCGCAGAGCACCGCGAGCACCCCGCGGGGGCGCCAGTCGCGGGCGAAGACCTGGATCCAGTCGATGATCAGACGCCCGATGAGCACCATGATGTAGACGTTGATCAGCCAGACGAGCAAGCCGATGACGGGGTTCATACGGCCAGTATCGGGGACGTCACTGGGCGTCAGCTGACCCGGGCCCCACCGACACGGTCACCGACG
>JBDIAM010000221.1:0-6044 GCA_039812445.1 Piscicoccus intestinalis
CCCGGAGGCGGTCCCCCACCCGGCGGCAGCGGGCCCGCCTCCACCCCGGGCAGGTGCTGCCAGCCGAGGCGCCGGTGGTCTGCGACGAGTCCGAGGCCGAGCCAGAGCATCGTCGTCGGGAAGGCGTACTTGATCGGCACGAGCATCGCCACCGTCCACCAGGCGACGGCGTAGGCCAGGGCGGCGACGCGCCAGTCCTGCAGCGGTCCGTCGCGCAGCCGCGGGCCGCGCCACGCCGCCAGCCCGGCGAACGAGAGGGTGAGCAGCCACATGGTCACGCCGGGCAGCCCGAGTTCGGCGGCGTGCCCGAGCAGCACGTTGTGCACGTCGATCCCCATGTTCGTGATGGGGTATTCCGGGTTCTGCCAGACCCAGTCGCTCTCCACCTCGTGGAAGCGGTTGAGTCCGACACCCTGCATCGGCTCCGCGAGCACGACCCGCACGGCCGCGGCGTTGGCGTTGAGCCGGTCGTACACCGAGCGCGACGTCTGCGCCCGCTCGGTGACCGAACCCTGCAGCGCCGGAGCGACGCTGAGCACCCCGACGACCGTGACCGCCGCCAGCGCCCCGACGAGCAGCAGCGGGCCGCGGGCGCGCCGCTCGGCGAGGAGCACGGCGCCGGCGCCGAGCACGAGGGCCAGCCAGATCGAGCGGGTCAGCGTGAAGAACGCGCCGGCGACGCACAAGGCGCTCGCGACCGCGCCGAACACCCTACGCAGCCCACGGGATCGGGCGGCGTAGACGGCCGACGGGTAGGTGCACGCCAGCAGCGCCAGCCCGTTGCTGGCGACCTGCAGCGACGGGCCGAGCGCTCGCCCGAAGTGCGGATGCGACGGGTCGACGATGCCCGGAGGCAGCACGAGCGAGTACAGGTGCAGCCCTTGCGCGACGGAGACGTAGCCGAGATAGAAGCCGAGCACGGTCAGCGCACGCAGCAGCACGTGCCGGCGGGCGCGGGTCGCGTAGACCAGCGGGGCGAGCAGGAAGAAGGCGAACGGGATGAGCCCGATCGCGTCGAGCAGCGCGAACATCGCGGCCGGGTCGTTCAGCGGCCCGAACCAGATCATCGATCCGATGCACCACGCGACGACCGCGGCCATCAGCACGTGAATGCCCTGCAGCCGCAGCCCGGCCCGGCGCAGATCGGGGTGCGTCAGCAGCAGCAGGAGGCCGAGGGCGAGAAGCACCCGGTCGGGCGGCAGGGGCATGCCGTAACGGTCGCTGCTGCCGGAGACGAACTGCGCCACGACCGCCAGGGTGAGCACGTGCACGTACAGCGGCACCCGCTCACCGGCGCGTCGGGTCGCACCGGCGAGTCGGTCGGTGTCGCTGCGGCTCACCGTCGCTCGCGGGCGATGACGACGCCGGCGGCGATGAGCAGCGCGGTGCCGGCCCCGCCGGCGAAGCCGCCGAGCAGCCCGGCGCGAGGCAGGGCGTCGGGAGTCGCCACGGCGCGCTGCACGACGCTGACACCGGCGTTGTTGCTCAGCGAGGCCCGCACGTCTTCGCGCAGCGCCTCGGCCGCCGCGTCGACGCGCACCTGCGCGAGCTCGACCTGGTCGTCGGCCGCGCCCGCCCGGGCGCGCGAACCGTCGGCGGCGGCCGTCGCCCGGGTCTGCGCGGCCCGCAGCCGCTCGCGAGCGCGCAGGTACGCGGCCGAACTCGCCTGGTCCTCGGCGGCGCTGCGGGCCTGGTTCGCGGTCTTGATGAGCCGGGCCGCGGCCGCGTCGGCGGCCGTCACCGCGGTGGCCTCGTCGGGTCCCTGCGCCTGCACGCGGATGATCGCCGAGTCCGGGATCGGGGAGGCGGTCACGCCCTCCTCCTCGCTGGCGCCGAGCAGCCGCGCGTACGTGGCCGCGAGCTGCTGGGTCGCCAACGCATAGCCGGGCACGCTCTGGGCCCGCACGCTCTGGTCGCCGACGACGAGCCGCGACTCGGCGACGACCGTCGACCCCAGCACCGACAACCCGATCGCCGCGCCGGCCGCCGCGCCGAGGACGACCGCCACGATCGCCGCGAACGTCGCCGTCAGCCGACGCCACAACCCCCGTCGCCCTGTGGCCCGACGGGTGGACTGTTGCACACTCATAACCCGCCCCTTGCTACGTATTTTCCGCCCCGCATGCGAATGTAGTTGATGGGGAAGCGAATACAGAACAGGACGGGGCCGGGGTGACGAGAGTTCGTGGATTTCTCAAGAGCGGCGCGAGTGCCGCGGCGGTGACCGTGCTCGGTCTGCTCGCCGCGTGCAGCGGCCCGTCGCCGACCACGCCGACGCCGCCGACGGCACCGACGCAGTCCCCCTCGAGCGCGAGTTCGAGCCCGGATTCGAGCCCGAGCGCCCCGGGCGCCACGCCGGTGCAGCTGACGATGGGCACCCGCGAGGGCCAGAACGGCGCGCTGCAGCCGTGGTGGACGGGGTCGTCGGTGCACGCGGAGGTGCCGGCCGGTCTGCCCGTCGAACCGAAGTATCGCTCGGAGTTCTTCTGGAACTCGCCCAACGGCCCGCGTCTGCGTGTCGGCGAGGGCGACCGGCTCCGGTGTCGGCTGCAGATCGGCCCGCACCTGGGCGGCACCGGCGCCGACCGCGACATCTGGCAGGTGGTCTGGCAGTTGCACGGGCCGAACAAGGAGGGCTGGTGGCCCGCTCCGCCGCTCAACCTGCACGTGCGCGGCGGCAGCTGGCGCATCGGCGGCGGCGCCGGCCGCGAGGACGGCCATGCCGACTACTACAAGCCGTCCACCCCGTTCGTCGACGGCAAGACCGTGACCTGGGAGTTCGACATTCTTGTGTCGCAACACCGCGACAAGGCGCGGGTCGACGCGTGGATGGACGGCGCGCACGTCGTCAAGGCGTGGCATCCGGCGTCGGGCACGATGTACCCCTCCCACGCCTGGCTGACGATGAAGTCGGGCCTGTACACGGGCAACGACGACAAGAGCCGCAACAGCGAGCGACGGGTCGTGACCTTCTCCCCGATGAGCTGCGACATCACGCGCGCCGCCCCGCCGGCGCAACAGGCCGCCCGCACAGCAAGCACCTCCAGCACCCCCACCCCCACCCCATGACCCCCCACCCCCACCCCCGCACATCGGCCGAAGGCTGCCCTTTCGGTCGAGGGCTAGGGCTGCAGCACGAGCCCTCGACCGAAAGGGCAGCCTTCGGCCACATGGGAGGCGGAGGAGGGGGGCGGCGGGGGTGGTCAGCGCAGGACGGCGGTGGTCGGGCCCTGGCGGCCTTCGAGGCGCACCGAGACGTTGCGCTGCTGCACCCAGCGATCCCAGGTCGGGGAGGCGGTGCCGGTGTAGAGCCCGGTCTTCACCGTGATCATGCGATGGGAGTAGGCGCCGGAGTCGGTGTACATCGTGCCGGCGCGTGGCTTCCAGCGCGTGAACGCGGCCCGGCCGTCGATCGAGAGCGACACCCAGCCCCGGCCCGGCCCCTCGAGGTACGTCGTCACGGTGATCGTGCGCCACTGGTCGTCGGGCGCAGGCCAGCTCCACGGAAACCAGCTGCCCTGATTCGTCGTCGAGCCGGAGGCGGTGGGCACGACCGCTCCGCCGCCGACCCGGTAGCCGCCGTCCTGCCAGGAGAGCGTCACCGGCGGCGAGGGCCAGGTCTCCGTCAGCGTCGGGCCGTGCAGCTGGAAGATCGTGTGCCAGGTCGAGGGGTCGGGCGCGCGACCGGTTCGCGGGTCGGCGAAGTGATGACGCACCTGGAACTGTGTGGTGACCGTTGTGCCGCGGGTCAGCTTGAAGCGGCCACCGGAGACGGTGCCCCAGAACACCTCCGAGCGCGAGTCCCCCGCTCCGGCGCGGGTCGTCAGCACGCCGTCGCGCAGCGTGGGCTCCAGGCCGCCTCCGGAGACGTCGGGGTCGGTGGCCAAGGCCTGCACCGCCGCGGTGTCCGGGCTGGTCGGCTCCTCCCCCGGCGTGCCGTCGGTCGCGGAACCGCCGGGCAGGCGGACGATTTCGATGGCACTGACCAGCGGCTTGTCGGCCTTCGCGGTGAACGCCAGGTCGAGGGAGCCGTCGGCGACCGTCGTCGTGAACTCCCGGTCGTAGGCGGTGGCGCGCGCCCCGACGGCGGCGATGATGTCGACCCCCGCCAGCACCGTGCGCCCCTCGGCGGCCACGTCGAACACGCGCCGGCCCGGCTGGGAGTGGTAGTCCTCGGCCATGAGCAGCCGCACCCGGTAGTCGCCGTTGGCGACGAGGTGCCCGAACGTCGTCATGCCCCACAGGTTGGACCGGTAGAGCACGTCGTCGTCGGTGCCCGCGATGGGGCGCCCCGCCAGCCCGTCGGACCGGTTCACCGGACCGGTGAAGCCGGTGCGCCCGGCCCAGGTGCGACCCGCGCCGTCGACGACGCTCGTCCAGCGGGCGTTGATGCGCACCTGGTCGGGCGCGGCCTGGGCCGACACCCCGGGCGCGGCCACTACGACGGCCAGCGCGACGATCATCGACCACACTGCCGGCCACACTGCAGACCGCACGATGCGAGCACGCGCGAGCATCGGCCCCCCATCCCTCCTCGTGCCTGCGCGCGCCGGAGCCGGGGAATCCCAGCAGGGAGGGGCCCGGGGACGCAGGCGTGCCAGTCATGGAACGCGGCGCGCGCGGGACTCGACGCGCCAGGGCGGCCCGGCCGCACTCCGCGCGGCGACCGGCCACCGCGCATGCCGATCGTCCGCGGGCGCGCGCTCCTGAGCCCTTCAGCACCTCCGCCTACCCCGACCCGACCCCGTGACCAGGCACGACACCGACCGCCGCGAGGAGGCAGCGATGACCCGACCCGCCCCGGCCCCCGGACCCGCACGCACCGACACCCGAGCGTCGGCTCCCTCGAGCACCCACAGGCCGACCCACCCGCCGACCCATGCGCCGGCGCCCGACCGGTCTGCCGTCGACGGCGAGGCGCAGGCCCCCGAGGCGGTTGCCTACCTGGTGAGCCGCTACCCCGCGCTCTCGCACACGTTCATCGAGCGCGAGGTGGCCGGGTTGCGCGCCGCGGGCGTGCGGGTCGAGACCTTCACCGTGCGGCCCACCCCGAGCGAGCAGCTCATCACCGACAGCCTGCGGGCGGAGGCGGAGCACACGACCGCGCTCGTCGGCGATCCCCGCCTGCGCCGCACCGTCTGGCGCGCCCACGGCCGGCTGCTGCGCGAGAACCCCGGCGCGTGGTTCGCGGGGCTGGCGCGGGCCCTGCGCACCGGCCCGCGCGCACCGAAGGCGCGGCTGTGGCAGGTGTTCTATTTCCTCGAGGCGGTCGTGCTGCTGCACCACCTGCGCACGCGCGGGCTGCGGCACGTGCACGCCCACTTCGTCAACGTCGGCTCCGACGTCGCGCGCCACACCGCCGCCCTCGGCGCCGACGTCGAGGGCGAGCGGGCCGGCTGGCGCTGGTCGTTCACGATGCACGGCCCGACCGGCTTCGACGCGGTCGAGGCGGTCGACCTGGCCGCGAAAACCCGCGACGCCGACGGCGTGTCGTGCATCACCGACTACTGCCGCAGCCAGCTCATGACCCTCGTGGAGCCGGAGCACTGGCCCAAGCTGCAGGTCGTGCACATGAGCGTCGACGCCGACACCTACCACCCACCGGCGACCCCACGCGGCCACGACGGGCCGCTGCGGCTCCTCGACGTCGGGCGGCTGGTGCCCGCCAAGGGGCCCTCGATCCTTCTCGACGCGATCGAGTCGCTGCGCGAGCGCGGCGTCGAGGTCGATGCCCGCATCGTCGGAGCCGGGCCGCTGCACGACGAGCTCGCCGCGGCGGTGCGCGAGCGAGGCCTCACCGAGGTGACGCTCACCGGTCCGCTCGGCCAGGACTTCCTGCCCGACCTGTACCGCTGGGCCGACGTGTTCGTGCTGCCGAGCTTCTCCGAGGGCCTTCCGGTTGTGCTCATGGAGGCGATGGCCACCGGGCTGCCGGTCGTCACGACGCAGATCGCGGGCGTCAGCGAGCTGGTCACCGACGGGGTGCACGGCGCCGTCGTGCCCGCCGGCCGCGCCGACCGCCTCGCCGACGCCATCGCGGCCCT
>JBDIAM010000222.1:0-6025 GCA_039812445.1 Piscicoccus intestinalis
GTGGCCGCGTCGTCGCGGTCCACGAGCCAGGCGAGCATGATGCCGTCCGTCAGCGCCAGCACCATGCGGGCCAGGATGCGCGAGGGCATCACCTCGGAGCCGTTGATGCCCAGGCCCTGGGTGATGAAGCTCTCGATGACGTCGAGGTAGGTCTGGTAGAGCAGCCGGGCGGCCTCACCGTCTCCGCGGATCGACCAGGCGGCCAGCTCGTAACTGAGCAGCTGCCGCCCGGGGGCGCTCTGAGTCACCTCCCAGAACGTCTGGAGGGCCGTGCGCACGGTCTCCTCGAAACCGGCATGGCTCTGCTCGATGGCCTTGGCGACAGGGCCGAGGATCGGTGTCGCGAACGACTCCGCCACCGCGTTGAGCAGGGCCTCTTTACTGCTGAAGCAGTAGTGGACGACGCCGAGGGAGACGTTCGCCTCGTCGGCGATACGCCGCACGGACGCGGCGGCCAGACCTTCCCGGATGGCAAGGTCGATCGTCGCCTCAATGAGCTGCTCACGGCGTTGCTCCGCAGGGACTCGCGACATAACCCACACGATACGGGCACCTGTGCCCACGCCATGCGCACGAACCCCCAACCTTACGGACCGCATACGCTGCCGTTATCAAACCTTGATCCGACAGTGACGGGATCCCGACATCCCCTGGGGCACAGTGCATGTCGCGATCAGACGTGAAATCTGCGCGGCGACCTGCAGCGACGCGGCCGCGCGGAGAGGCCTCAGACGGCGCGGTCCACCACGCTGCCCGTGAGAGCACGTAACGCGCGCGTCACATCCGTGTCGCCCAAAGGGTCGAGCAAGGCCTGCGCGGCGTGGGCATAATCACGGGTGCGCTGCGCGGCCCGTTCCATCGCCGGATGCGCCCGCAACAGCGCCAGCGCCTCGGCGTGCAGCCCCGGATCCCGCAGATCGGCGTCGAGCAGCTCAAGCAGCCGGGCGTCGCCGGGGTCGGCGGCCTGCCGCACGTACAGCGTCGGGAGCGTGTCGACGCCCTCGCGCAGGTCGGTGCCCGCGGCCTTCCCGGACGTGCCCTGCGCCGCCACGTCCATGAGGTCGTCGGCGAGCTGGAAGACGACCCCGAGCCGCTCGCCGTACTCGGTGAGCACGCGGGTCGTCTCCGCCGAGCAGCCGGAGAACATCGCGCCGTAGCGGGCCGCGGTCGCGATGAGCACCCCGGTCTTGTCGGCGAGCACCCCGAGGTAGTAGTCGATGGGCTCCACCCCGGCCGGCCGCGGCCGGGCGTCGCGGATCTGCCCGGCGCACAGCCGCACGAACGTCTCGGCCTGGATCTTCACGGCCTGCGCGCCGAGGTCGGCGACGATCGAGCTCGCGGTGCCGAACAGCAGGTCACCGACGAGGATCGCCGTCGAGTTGTCGTAGCGCGCATTGGCGCTGGGCGCGCCCCGCCGCAGGTCGGCCTCGTCCATGACGTCGTCGTGATACAGCGACGCCAGGTGCGTCAGCTCGACGGCCGCGGCCGCAGCGATGACGTCGTCGTTCGCACCGTCACCGAGCTGCGCGCACAGCACGGTGAGCATCGGGCGAAACCGTTTGCCGCCGGCCTGGAACAGGTGCCCCGAGGCCTCCGCGATGAACGGGTCGTCGGCGTTCACGGCCGACGCGATGAACTCCTCCACCCGCGCCACGTCGCGCGCGAGCGTCGCGACGAGGTCGGGCGAGGTCCCGGGCAGCTGCAGCGTGCTCGCGCCGCCCGCCGTCATCGCAGGAACAGGGCGGCGTCGGCGGCCATCGACAACAGCGGAGCGGGGAACACACCGAGGATGATGGTCGCGACCGCGCCGAGGGCGATGGCGGCGCTCGTGCCGACCGACGGAGACAGCACGGCGACCGAGTCGTCGGTGCGCTCCGAGAAGAACATCAGCACGACGATGCGGAAGTAGACGTACGCGGTGATCGCGCTGCACAGCACGCCGATGACGGCGAGCACCGCGCCCGCCACCCCGGCGTTGCCGATGGCGGCGGAGAAGACCGCGACCTTGGCCGTGAAGCCGGAGGTCAGCGGGATGCCCGCGAACGCCATGAGCAGCAGCGTCATGGTGCCGGCCACGAGGGGCGACTGCCGGGCCAGCCCCGCCCACTGCCCGATGTGCGTGGCCTCGGTGCCGCCCGAGCGGACGAGCATGACGAGACCGAACGCCGCGAGGGTCGTGAAGCCGTAGGCGGCCAGGTAGAAGGTCACCGACGAGACGCCGGTGACGTCGAAGGCCAGGAGGCCGACGAGGATGAACCCGGCGTGCGCGATCGAGGAGTACGCCAGCAGGCGCTTCATGTCGGTCTGGGTCACCGACAGCACCGAACCGACGATCATCGTCAGCGCGGCCACGACCCACACGGCCGCCTGCCAGTCCCACCGGGCGCCGGAGAACCCGACGTACACGACGCGCATCATCGCGCCGAACGCGGCGACCTTGGTGCACACGGCCATGAAACCGGTGACCGGGGTCGGCGCACCCTGGTAGACGTCCGGGGTCCAGGAGTGGAACGGCACCGCGCCGACCTTGAACAGCAGGCCGACGAGCACGAGCAGGATGCCCGGCACGAGCAGGCCCTCACGGCCGCTGACGACCGGCAGCGAGGCCGCGATCGTGCTGAGGTTCACCGAGCCCGAGTAGCCGTACAGCAGCGCCGCGCCGAACAGGAAGAACGCCGACGAGAACGACCCGAGCAGGAAGTACTTCAGGGCCGCCTCCTGCGAGAGCAGGCGACGCCGGCGGGCCAGGGCGGTGAGCACGTACAGCGGCATCGAGAGCACCTCGAGCGCGACGAACAGCGTCAGCAGGTCCGCGGCCGCCGGGAACAGCATCATGCCGCCGATCGAGAACAGCGTCAGCGGGAAGATCTCGGTGGTCGTGCCGAGCCGCTCGGCCACCGCCTCCTGCTCGGAGCCGGGGATCGAGGAGCCCGACGGCGTGAACGCGTCGGCGAGCCGACCGTGGAACCGCTCGGCCATGATGACCAGCGCGATCGCACCGAACAGCACGACGATCGTCTGGATGATCACCGCGGGCCCGTCGATGACGACCGTGCCGCCGAGCGTCGCGCCGTGCATCGAGCCGCCGCGCAGCAGCAACAGGAGCAGGGCCGCCACGAGACTGACCATGGCGATCGCGAACTCGACCGGGTGGCGCAGCCGGCGGGGCGCGAACGCCTCGACGATCACGCAGATCACCGCGCCGGCGAAGACGATGAGCATCGGCGCGAGCGCCGAGTAGTTCACGTCCGCCGGAACGAAGACGGCCGGAAGACTCGCCGCCACGGGGGCGGCCGCAGACAGTGCGGGGATCACTTGGCACTCCCGGTCAGGGCGCCCACTGCGGGCGCGGGGTCGGTGACACCCACGTGGGTGAGCGTCTGGGTGACGGCCGGATCGATGACGTCGAGCGCGACCTTCGGGAAGAAGCCGAGCACGAGGAACAGCAGGATGAGCGGCGCCACGACGAGACGCTCCCGCAGGTCGAGGTCACGGATGCCCGCGAGACCCGCGGCCCGGTGGGTGTGCGCCGGGTCGGCCTCCAGGCTCGTGGCGCCCGCGCCGGACGACCCGCTCGCGTGGGCCGCGCCGGACGTGCCGTGCGTGCCGTGCTCGTCGTGCGCGCCGATCGGCCGGCCGTCGGGCCCGACGAGCTTGGCGGCGCCGTCGACGTCGATGACCTGCGTGCCGGGCTTCGGGCCGGTGAACACGCGCTGGTACCACAGCAGGATGTACAGCGCCGCGAGCAGGATGCCGATCGAGGAGATCGCCGCGACGATCGGGTACCGCTGGAAGGTGCCCATCATGACGAGGAACTCGGAGACGAACGACCCCAGGCCGGGCAGCGCCAGACCGGACAGACCCGACACCAGGAACGTGCCGGCGAGCACCGGGGTGATCCGCTGCCAGCCGCCGTAGTCGCGGATCAGCGGGCTGCCGCCGCGCTGGATGAGCATGCCGGCGATGAGGAACAGCGCCGCGGTCGAGAAGCCGTGGTTGAGCATGTACAGGATCGAGCCGGACATCGACACGTGGGTCATCGCGAAGATGCCGAGCACGATGAAGCCGAAGTGGCTGACCGACGTGAACGCGATGAGTCGCATCATGTCCTGCGAGCCGATGGCGAGCACGCCGCCGTAGATGATCGAGATCAGCGCGAGGCCGATGACCACCGGGGTGGCCCACTGGCTGGCCTCGGGGAACAGCTGCAGGCAGAACCGGATCATGCCGTACGTGCCGACCTTGTCGAGCACACCGACGAGCAGCACGGCCGTGGCCGGCTTGGACTGCTCGGCGGCGTCCGGCAGCCAGGTGTGCACCGGCCACATCGGCGCCTTGACCGCGAAGGCGATGAAGAAGCCGAGGAAGAGCAGGTTCTGGGTCAGGCCCGGGATCTGCAGGCCGGTCAGGCTCTCGACGAGGAAGCCGGTGTTGCCGCGCGGGCCCTGGAAGTACAGGCCGATGACGGCGACCAGCATGATCAGACCGCCGGCGAGCGAGAACAGCAGGAACTTCATCGCGGCGGCGTTGCGGCGGGGGCCGCCGTACGAGCCGATGAGGAAGTAGACCGGCACGAGCATCGCTTCGAAGAAGACGTAGAAGAGGAAGACGTCCGTGGCGGCGAACACGCCGATCATGAACACCTCGAGCAGCAGCATCCACGCGAAGTACGTGTTCTGCCGCGGCCCTCCCTCGGGGATGTCGTGCCACGCGGCGAGGATGCAGATCGGCACGAGGATCGCCGACATGACGATCATCGTCAGCGCCATGCCGTCGACCCCGAGCGCGTAGCTCACGCCGAACTGCGGGATCCAGTCGTGCTGCTCGGCGAGCTGGAACTGGGCCGCGGAGCCGGTGTCGAACTGGAACGCGATGACGATCGCCAGCGCCGCCGTGGCCAGCGAGAACGCCAGCGCGATCTGGCGGCCCGCGGCCGACTGGCGCAGCACGAGCAGCACCACCGACCCGACGAGCGGGATCAGCCCGAGCGTCGTCAGCCAGGGGAAGGCAGCCATCGAGGACAACTGGTTCATCACTGCACCACCCACAAGGCACCGAGGACGAGGACGACGCCGAGGAGCATCGTCAGGGCATAGGACCGCACGAAACCGTTCTGCGCGCGCCGGACGAGCCCGGACATCGCGGTGATACCGCCGGCGACGCCGCGCGCCGACCCGTCGACCCCGTGGTCGTCGGTGTAGGTGAGCGCGTCGACCAGGGCGCGACCGGGCACGACGAGACCGCCGTGGTTGACGTCGTCCTGGAAGAAGTCGCGCGCGGCGACCGTGCGGGCGAACGAGGCCCGCGGCTGCGCGGCCACGTCGTCGCGCCAGTAGCGCAACCACGCCAGCGCGACGCCGGCGACCATGAGCAGCATCGTCGCGCCCATGATGACCGGGATCGACAGCACCGGCTCGTGGTGCTCGACGTGCCCGCCGGTGGCGGGGGCGAGGAAGTCGGTGAAGCCGCCGAAGTTCAGCAGGGCGCCCAGGCCGACCGAGCCGATCGCGAGGATGACCATCGGGATCGTCATCGTCAGCGGCGACTCGTGCGGGTGGTCGTCGGGCAGCCAGCGCTTCTTGCCGTGGAAGGTCATGAAGAACAGGCGCGACATGTAGAAGGCGGTCAGCCCGGCGACGAGCAGCGTCGTGAGCCCGAAGACCCAGGGCCGCCAGCCCTCGCCGACGAACGCCGACTCGATGATCTTGTCCTTCGACCAGAAGCCCGACAGCAGCGGGAAGCCGATGATCGCGAGCCAGCCGCACAGGAAGGTCGCCCACGTGATCTTCATCGGACCGGAGAGGTTTCCGAAGGTGCGCATGTTCACGCGGTCGTTCATGCCGTGCATGACCGACCCGGCTCCGAGGAACATGCCGGCCTTGAAGAAGCCGTGGGTCAGCAGGTGGAAGATCGCGAAGGCGTAGCCGATCGGGCCCAGGCCCGCGGCGAGCATCATGTAGCCGATCTGGCTCATCGTCGAGGCGGCCAGCGCCTTCTTGATGTCGTCCTTGGCGCAGCCGATGAT
>JBDIAM010000223.1:0-6024 GCA_039812445.1 Piscicoccus intestinalis
CGCCCGCTCAGGAGAACCACTGGGTGGGCGGTCCGGCGGCGAGCAGACCCGCGAAGACGATCGCGATGAGCGCGAGTGCCGCGGCGGCCGCGGGCACCGGCCGGCGCAGCGACGCCGCCACGAGCTTCTGCACGGGCCCGTCGGCCGGCTCGCGCCGCAGCCGCCAGCTCTCCTCCAGCAGCCCGCGCCGGTCGGCCCAGCGCTCGAAGGGCACGGTGGCGTACGGCACGACCGCCGAGACCAACCCGACGAGCAGATGCTGTGCGCGCCAGCGCTGGTCGACGGCGACGAGCACGGTGACCACGCAGTACGCGAGGAACACGAAGCCGTGCACGCCGCCGCCCACGCGCACGCCGAGTTCGCCGAGCCCGAGGAGGTACTTTCCGGCCATGCCGGCCAGCAGGAGGGTCCACGTCACCATCTCGGCGGTGGCCAGGGTGCCGTAGAGACGTCGGGGATGGGTCAGCGAGCTCATGACGCCTTTCGCGAGGAACGGAGGTCCGCCCATCCTCCCAGGTGCCGCCGCGACGGATTCAGCCGACCTCAGGTGACCCGGAAGGTCGTGCGCACCGTGCCCCCGGTCCAGCGCACGCGCAGCTCCCAGTTGGCCACCTTCTGGTAGGTGTGCGGAAAGTTCCAGCCGGCGACCGGCCGGTTCGACCCGCGCAGAGCGGACACGACGACCCCGGTCGTGCGGACGGTCAGGGTGCGCCCCGTGACAGTGTTGCGGAACCGCATGACCTGGGTGCGCGAGCGCGCGGTCGGCCGGGCGGAGATCAGCGTCCAGCTGGGGTCGAGGTGCCAGAACTGGTCGGCGGTGACCCGGCCCGCGAACGCGTCGGAGACGGTCAGGGTGCGCGAGGGGTGGTCGACGTCGATGGCGCGGCCGTGGTTGCGCCCGAAGACGGTGTCGGCCACCGACCAGCGGTGCCGGGTACCGCGAACGATGGCGCGGGTCAGCGTGGCCGGGGTGGCTCTTGCCGTCGCTCCGACGGGCACCGCGACGTTGGCGGCTCCCGCCCGCCGGTGATAGGCGACGTACGGGCTCCCGCCGTCGGACCCGAAGTAGCCCGACCCGACGAGCACCCGCGAGCCTGCGGTCGTCCACGTGATCGCCGACTTGTCGTGGTGGCCGTGGGCCAGCCGCGCGGGGCCGTACCGCACGGAGTAGTAGGTGGTCTTCGGATCCTTCCACGACCACCGGCCGACGAGGATCCCGGCCCGGTCGTCGCGCAGCACACCGGCTCCCGCACGGGTGGGCGCGGGCCGGCCCCGCACCAGGCTGGTGTCGCCGTACTGCACGAACCTGCCGTCGGGCTCGGTGAGCCACTGGCTCACGTTGGTCGCGCGTCGCAGGACGGCGCGGATGCGCGGCACCGCCGGGTCCTTCGGGTTGATGCCGGCGAGGGTGGCTGCCGCGGCCGACCACATCTGGAGCACGACGTCGTGGTACATCGCCGACTGCTCATAGCTCGTGCCGGTCGGGGTGAAGGCCATGGCGGACTCGGTACGCATGCGGGCGCTGGCCTTGGCGATCCAGGCCGGCTTGCGCAGGAGTTGACCGGCGACGATGATCCGCTCGTTCGCCATGAGGCCGTGGTTGTGCGCCATGTACTTGGGCGGCCCGTAGTAGCGCGGCCCGAACTGCAGGTTGACCTCCGTGGTCATCCCGGGGATGAGCCGCTTGTCCTTGGTCATCCGGTACAGGCAGTTCAGCGCCTCGAGGCGGCGCAGCGACGAGCCCTCGTCCCAGCCCAGCCGGGAGAGGCCGCGGTCGGGGTTGAGCGCGTAGAAGCGGGCCACCTGGGTGATGAGCATGTTCAGCGTGGCGGGCTGCTTGTTCGCCACCGCGGAGCGCACCAAGGGGCCCATCCAACGCAGCGAGTAGTACATCAACTGCCAGGTCGGGTCGGAGACCGGCGGCCGGCTCCACGACGTCGCGTTGAGTTTCGCGACGTCGAACGCCTTGGCCGGTTTCAGCTGCACGATCACGGGCTTGCCGTCGCGGACCGGCACGGCCGGCAGCCCTGCGCAGGCCGCCGCGGAGGCCGTGAGGCGGTCGCGCGGGACGGGGGTCGCGTCCAGGTCGCGGGGTGTCTCGACGACGTTCGGCGGCGCGGGTGGTGGCTCGGGCGAAGGAGTCGGTCCGGTCGCCGGGGCGACACCGACTCCCGCGACCACGGCGAGCACGACTGCGAGCGGCGCTGTCCCCATGGGTTCCTCAATTCAACCGGCGAGGCAATGCCAATGGCTTCGGCCCGGCAGGCGGTCTTCTGAGAGGTTCCTGAGGGGGGCGGGCTGTCGAGGGGGCCGGGCCCCGGCTCGTTAGATACCGAAGGGCGCCGCGTAACGCACGAGCCCGGCCGGCGGCAGCGCCCCCGGGCGCAGGCTGCGCACCATCAGCGCCTCGGGCGGCACATCGATGCCGAGGTGGATGCCGTGGTCGGCGGCGCGGTGGAAGCCGAAGCGCGGGTAGTAGCGCGGGTGCCCGAGAACGACGACGAACGACTCGTCGGCGTCGGCGGCGGCAGCCAAGGCGGCTGAGATGGCGGCCGTGCCGGCTCCGGTGCGTTGATAGTCGGGCAACACCGAGCAGGGGGCCAGGCACAGCGCCTCGACCGCATCGATGTGGCAGCGGGTGAGCAGCGCGTGGGCCACGACCGTGTCGTCGCCGGTGGTCGCGACGAGCGAGAGTCCGTCGATCCACGCCGGGTCGTGGCGCAGGGCGTCGACGAGGTCGCCCTCGTCACTGCGGCCGAACGCCGCGATCGTCACCTCGCGGATCCGCTCCCGGTCGGTCGGCGTCTCCGGGCGCGTCAGGTACTCGATCTCCGGGCTCATCGGCGCATCACCGCAGCATCGTGGCACGCCGGCGCGCGACTGAGCCGCTCCCCGGGCTGGTCAGGCGTGGCCACCGGCTCGACCTCCAGACGGCGTGGTAAATCTGCCGCGTCTGCGCGGGTGAATCTCCCACTGTCTTCGGCACGTCCGGTCGCGGCTCGGTCAGCATGGCTCCGGGCACCCGGGGGCGCCGGCCGGCTGGCCCTCAGGGGGAGCCCGACCGGCGCGGGCGCGACTCGAACCGGCCGAAGACCGCGACGAGGCCAACGAGGATCACGGCGGGTGCGAGGAGCCACAGCGGGCGCTGGGCCCACCAGGCGGCCGTCGGCGCATCGGGCAACACGCCGCCGAGGGCCTCGTAGGCCCAGATCACGAGGAGCAACGCCGTCATGTGCCACACGAAGATCGTCATCGCGTAGGCGTTGACGAGCACGACGGGCTTCCAGGCCCAGCCGCGGCGCAGCAGACGCTGCAGGGCGGGAGCCGCCACGACGAGTAACCCGAGCTGGAAGGTGGCCAGGGCGGCGATCGTCGCGTTCGTCGGGAAGATGTTCGACTCCGGCCTCGCCACGGTGGAGACCATCGCGCGCGGGTATCCGCCGAGCGTCGTCAGGGCGGTCAGGGCACCCAGGCCCGCCACGGCGACGGCCAGTCGCTGCACGACCGGTCGGTCGCCGAGGCGCCATGAGCGCCAGGCGTATCCGAGTTGGTGGGCGAAGATCCAGACGAGCGCCGCGGTCACCCAGGTGGCGACCGGCCAGCCGCCACCTCGCGCGGCGACGCTGCCGGCTGCGATGAGCGCGGCGAGGGCGATGAGCGCGCCAGCTCCGCATCGCTCGTGCAGGGGCGCGGTCAGCGGCACCAGCGCGATGAGCGCGGCGTACACCGCGAGAAACCACAGCGGCGCCAGGTAGCCGGGAAACCACTGCCAGATCCAGCGGTGCTCGCCGGGTAGCGCGAACGCGACGGCCTCCGCGGCGAGCCACACGAGGGCCCACACGAGGGTGGGTCGCAGCAGCCGGCCCCAGCGCCGCCGCACGAACCGCCAGGCGCCGTCGGTGCGGCGCCGTTGCCAGCCGACGAGGTTGACGTAGCCACCGGCGAGGAAGAACGCGGGCATCACCTGAAACACCCAGGTCAACAGCCACCCGGCCGGCACGACATGAACCGGGTTGGCCATGCCGAGGCCGCCGTCGCCGGTGCGGAAGGTGACCGACAGAGCCCAGTGCCACACGGCGACGACGACGATGCACAGCGCCCGGGCGACGTCGACGACGCGGTCGCGGGAGTCGGGGGTGGCGGTCGCGAGGCGATCCAATCGGTCGCCGATCGAGCCGCCCGATCCGGCCGTCAGCCCGCCTCGTACGCGGCGATCTCGTCGAGCTTCGGACCGTAGCTGCTGGCCGGATCGTGGCGAAGATCGAGCCAGACGTCGACGAGGGCGTTGGCCGCGGCGGGTGCGATGACGTTCTGCCCCATGCACAGGAGCTGGGCGTCGTAGTTCTCCACCGAGCCCCGCACCGTCACCAGGTCGTGCGCCGTCGCCGCGCGTGCCCCGGGCACCTTGCTCGCAGCGATGGCCGTACCGATCCCCGTGCCGCAGATGAGGATTCCGCGGTCCGCGCGGCCTTCGACGATGGCCTGGGCGGCCTCGAACGACACCTGCGGGTAGGTGACCTCCGGGGTCGAGATGTCGATGACCTCGCTGACCCGGGAATCAGCCTCCAGGTGCGACTTCACCGCGTCTTTCAGCGCCGCTCCGTTGCCCGGCGCCCCGATGATGATGCGCATGTCATCCCTCCGATCGTCGCCCACTGTACTGACCTGCGGGGGCGTGACCAGGGGCGCTACGAGAACCCGTCGAACCGGCCGATCGTAGGCAGACCCGCGCTTCACTCGCCGTCGAGCGACTCGTCGTAGCGCTGTCGGTTCTGCTCGATGACACCGACGTTCGCCTCCGCCCAGCGGCGCAGCTCGGCCAGCGGCGCCACGGTCGAGGCGCCCAGCTCGGTGAGCCAGTAGTCCACGCGCGGCGGAATGCTCGCCGTGACCTGGCGAGCCACCAGCCCATCGCGCTCCATGGAGCGCAGCGTCTCCGTCAGCACCTTGGGCGAGACCCCCTGGATGGTGCGCCGCAGCTCCGTGAACCGGGCGCGTCGGCCGTCGGCCAACACCGTCACGATCATCGGCGTCCATCGGTCCGTCAGGTGACGCAGCACGCTGCGTGACGGGCAGTCCTGATTCAGCACGTCCGCAGGAAGCTCCGGTGCTCCAGTCATGCTCTGCGCAGGCCGCGCCATCACACCCTCCCGGTTACGTTGAGGTAATCAGTTACCAGTACATACTATTGGACGCAGCAAGCCTATTCATCGACAGGAGCACCCCATGCACATCGCAATCATCGGCGCCGCCGGAATGGTCGGTTCGCAGATCGCCGCGGAGGCGGCGGCTCGCGGACACCAGGTGCAGGGCTACACCCGCAGCGGTCGCGACACCGGGTCGATCGCCACGCAGGCGCTGCAGTTCACCGACACCGACGCCGTGGCGCGGGTGATCAACGACAGCGACGCCACCGTCGTCTCGGTGGCGGGTCGCGACGACTACGACGCCGTCGTCGCCGCTCACAAGAACCTGATCGCCGCCAAGCCCACCGGTCGGCTGCTCGTCGTCGGCGGAGCCGGTGCGCTGCGGGTGGGTGACCAGCGACTGCTGGACTCGCCCGAGTTCCCCGCCGAGTACCTGCCCGAGGCCACGGCGTTCGCCCAGGTGCACGAGGACTACGCGGCCTCGACGGGCCTGAACTGGACGATGATCGCCCCCTCCCCCGAAATCGCGCCGGGCGTGCGCACCGGGCAGTACGTCGACGGCGGAGACAGCCCCGCCGGCGCCTTCGTCTCCACACAAGACTTTGCGGTCGCGGCGTTGGACGAGATCGAGAACCCGGCTCACGCGGGCGGACGCTTCAGCGTCGCATCGTCAGACGAGGCCGCCGCGCGCGGCTGACGGGATGCATCGCCGCACCTAAGGCCTTTGGTTCCTGCTGCGGTCGCCATCGTCAGCACCTCCCGTATCGCGATCGACCTGGTGAGGCTTGCCGCCGACCGCTCGGGGTCGGCCCTCACAATGCCTCTCGAGCGGCTCGCAGACCACGGTCTGCGTCGCTCATGTCGATCCGCACCCTAG
>JBDIAM010000224.1:0-6014 GCA_039812445.1 Piscicoccus intestinalis
GATCGGCCTCGTAAGCTGCGGGGATGGCCCCGCAGAGCGCGACGTTGCGCGAGGAGACCGTGCGCAACATCGAGGGCGCGGCGGGCGATCTCATGAACGCCGCGAACCGCCACCTCGACGCCCGGCTCGCCTGGTATCGCGCGCTCCCGGCGCAGGAGCGCTCCTGGGTGGGGCTCATCGCCCAGACCGGGATCGCGACGTTCGTCGCGTGGTGCCGCGGCGAGGGGCGGCCGGACCGGCTCCCGATGGAGCTGTTCGGGGCCGCGCCGCGCGACCTCACCCGCGCGATCACCTTGCGGCAGACCGTCGACCTCGTGCGCAGCGTCGTCGAGGTCGTCGAGGACCACGTCGTCGAGCTCGCCGCCCCGGGCGACGAGACCGCCCTGAGCTTCGCGGTGCTGCGCTTCTCGCGGGAGGTGGCGTTCGCCACCGCGCAGGTCTACGCCAACGCCGCCGAGTCCCGCGGGGCCTGGGACGCCCGCCTCGAATCGCTCGTCGTCGACGCGGTGCTGCGCGGGGAGGCCGACGACGAGATGGTCTCGCGCGCCACCGCCCTCGGCTGGGGCGAGCTCGGCCCGGTGACGGTGGTCGTCGGCAGCCGCCCCACCGGCTCCTCGGGCAGCGCGGTCGAGCTGGTGCGCGCGGCCGCGGGCAAGGTGGCGTTGGAGTCGCTCATCGCGGTGCAGGGCCGCCGCCTCGTCGTCATCCTCGGCGGCTCCGCCGATCACGCGCGCGGGGTGCACGCGCTGCTGCCGTACTTCTCCGACGGGCCGGTCGTCGTGGGGCCCACCGTGCCGCGCCTCTTCGCCGCCGGCCGCTCGGCCCGGGCCGCCCTCTCGGGGTTGCGCGCCACGCCCGCCTGGCCCGGCGCGCCCCGTCCGGTACACGCCGACGACCTGCTGCCCGAGCGGGTGCTGCTCGGCGACGCGCCCGCCCGGCACCTGCTGATCGAACGGGTCTACTACCCGCTGCAGCGCGCCGGCGGTTCCCTCGCGGAGACCGCCGCCGCGTTCCTGGACTCCGGACGCGGCATCGAGGCGGCGGCCCGAGCCCTGTACGTGCACCCGAACACCGTGCGGTACCGGCTGGGGCGCATCGCCGAGGTCGTCGGATACGACCTGACCGAGCCCCGGGAGGCGCACATCGTGCAGACCGCGCTGGCGCTCGGAGCCCTCGACGCCACCGCCCCGCGGCTGCGGCGCCGCGATCCCTGAGGCGACCTGAGGCGATCCGAGACAACCCGAGGCGACCTCAGGCAACCCGGGGCGTTCTGAGGCGGCCCCCCATGGCGGCCTCCAGAGCGGCCCCGATGGCGGCGACACGCCGGGGTCGCGTGCGCTTTTGGAGGAAACCTCCAAAACGATCGTCCATTTCTGTGACCGCTCCCGGGTCCTGCGGCGCCCGTCCGGGTGGATTCTGGAAGACGTGCTTGCGATCGTCTGTCCCGGCCAGGGCTCCCAGAAGCCCGGTTTCCTCTCCCCGTGGCTCGAGCTGCCCGGCTTCCGCGACCGCCTCGAATCCCTGTCGTCCGCGGCGGAACTCGATCTCGTCGCCCACGGCACCGTCTCCGACGAGGAGACGATCAAGGACACCGCGGTCGCCCAGCCACTCATCGTCGGCGCCGGCCTGGCCACGCTCGAGGCGCTGCTCGGCGACGACCTGAGCCAGGTCGGCGCGTTCTCCGGCCACTCCGTCGGCGAGATCACCGCGGCCGCGGCCGCCGGGGTGCTCTCCGGCGAGCAGGCGATGGTGTTCGTGCGTGAGCGCGGCGCCGGCATGGCCGCCGCGAGCGCCGTGACCCCGACGGGCATGAGCGCCGTCATGGGCGGTTCGCAGGACGACGTCATCGCGACCCTGAACCGACACGGCCTCACCGCGGCGAACATGAACGGCGGCGGCCAGGTCGTCGCCGCCGGCACCCTCGAGCAGCTCGAGGCGCTGCTGGCCGATCCGCCGGCCCGCGCCCGCGTGATCCCGTTGTCGGTCGCCGGCGCGTTCCACACCCACCACATGGAGCCGGCCATCGAGCCCCTGGCCCGCTACGCCGAGACGATCGAGCCGAACGAGCCGGCGCGGCCGCTGGTGTCCAACCGCGACGGGCAGGCGATCACCGACGGCGGCGTGGTGCTCGAGCGGCTCGTCAGCCAGGTGGGCAGCCCGGTGCGCTGGGACCTGTGCATGGCCACCCTGCTCGAGCTCGGCGTCACCGGAATGATCGAGGTGGCCCCTGCCGGCACGCTCGTCGGCCTCGCCAAGCGCGGCATGAAGGGCGTCCAGTCCGTCGCCCTGCGCACCCCCGACGACCTCGACGCGGCCCGCGAGCTCGTCGAGGCGCACGCCGACCCCCGCGACTGAGGATCCCCGATGACGTCCACCGCACCGCAGACCGGCGACCGGTCCGACCGGCCCGTGCTGACGACCCGCGTCGGGCCCGCCTACACCCGCATCTGGGGCATGGGAGACCACCGGCCCGAGCGCGTCGTGCCGAACGCCGAGATCGTCGCCGACATCGACTCCTCGGACGAGTGGATCCGGGATCGCTCCGGCATCGCCGAGCGACGCCAGGCCGGGCCGGAGGAGTCCGTCGCCGCCATGGCCACCCACGCGGGGCGGGCGGCCCTGGCGGCCGCCGGCATCGAGGCCGACCGGCTCGGCGCCGTCATCGTCGCGACCCTGACCCACCCGTACCAGACCCCGGCGGCGGCCACGCTCGTGGCGAACGAGTTGGGCGCCGGCACCGCGGCCGCGTTCGACCTGTCCGCGGCCTGCTCCGGCTTCTGCTACGGCGTCAACGTCGCCGACGAGATGGTCCGCGGCGGCAGCAGCGAGTACGTGCTGGTCGTCGGCGTCGAGAAGATGTCCGACTTCCGCGACCCGCACGACCGCGGCACGGCCTTCATCTTCGGGGACGGTGCCGGCGCCGCGGTGATCGGCCCGAGCGAGACGCCGGGCATCGGCCCGACGGTCTGGGGCGCCGACGGCTCCGGCTTCGACCTCATCAAGCAGTCCACCGACTGGGTGAGCTTCCGCCGCGCGCTCGACGACCCCGACTCCACCCCGCAGGACCGGCGCTGGCCGTTCATCGACATGGTCGGCCCCTCGGTCTTCCGCTGGGCCGCGTACAAGATGGTGCACGTCGCCCGGGAGGCGGTGGCGGCCGCGGGCCTGACCGTCGACGACATCGACGTGTTCGTGCCGCACCAGGCGAACATCCGCATCATCGACGCGATCACCAAGCAGATGAAGTTCGGCGAGCACGTCGTCGTCGCCCGCGAGGACGTCGCCGACATGGCGAACACCTCGGCGGCGTCGGTGCCGCTGGCGGTCACCCGGCTCCTGCGCGAGGGCAGGGCCAAGTCCGGCGACATCTGCCTGCAGTTCGGTTTCGGAGCCGGGCTGACCTGGGCCGCGCAGGTGGTTGTGCTGCCCTGACACCACAAAGGATCCCGCCGGTTCGACGGGTCAATCGGACCACCGCCCGACAGCGTCGGGCACCCGCCCCGGACACGAGGCGGCGGGAACGAACTGTTTCAGACAACCGACACAAAGGAGCACCATCATGGCGCAGAGCGAGCAGGAGATCCTCGAGGGTCTGGCCGACATCATCAACGAGGAGACGGGCCTGGAGCAGGACGCCGTCGCCCTCGACAAGTCCTTCACCGAGGACCTCGACATCGACTCGCTGTCGATGATGACGATCGTCGTCAACGCCGAGGAGAAGTTCGGCGTGCGCATCCCCGACGAGGAGGTCAAGAACCTCACCACGGTTCGCGACGCCGTCGACTACATCGCCAAGGCCCAGGCCTGAGGCACCCGACCGGCCGCGCCGCCGCCCCGGAACCGATCACGCCGATCACGCCGATCGGTCCGGGGCGCGGGCGGGGCACGCAGGCTCCTGCGCGGCGCGACCCGCAGGCGAAAGGAAGAACCTGAGAATGTCCTCCCCCCAGCAAACGCGGGTCGTCGTCACCGGCATGGGCACGACCAGCCCCCTCGGCGGCAACGTCGCCGACACCTGGCAGGCCCTGTTGGCCGGCACGCCCGGCGCACGCCCCATGCCGTATGACTGGGTGCAGACCTACGACCTGCCCGTCACGTTCGCGGCGACGCTGGCCCAGCCGGCGAGCGAGGTGCTGAGCAAGGTCGAGCAGCGTCGGCAGGACCCGTGCTCGCAGTACGCGCTCATCGCCGCCCGCGAGGCCTGGGCCGACGCCGGCTCCCCCGAGGTGGAGCCCGAGCGGCTGGCCGTCGCGATCGGTTCCGGCGTCGGCGGCATCACGACCGTCGTCGACAGCTGGGAGAACCTGCGCACCAAGGGCCCCCGGCGCATCTTCCCGTTGGCCGTCCCGATGCTGCTCGTCAACGGCCCCACGGGCGCCGTCGCCATCGAGCTGGGCGCCGCCGCGTGGGGGCACACCCCGGTGAGCGCGTGCGCGTCCGGCGCCGAGGCCATCGGCAGCGCGCTGGGGATGATCCGCGAGGGCCGCGCCGACGTCGTCGTCGCCGGCGGCACGGAGGCCGCGATCCACCCGCTGTGCGTCGGCGGTTTCGCCGCGATGCAGGCGCTCTCGAAGCGCAACGACGACCCGACGACCGCCTCCCGGCCGTACGACACCGGCCGCGACGGCTTCGTCATGGGCGAGGGCGCGGCGCTCATGGTGCTGGAGTCCTACGAGCACGCCAAGGCGCGCGGCGCGACGATCTACGCCGAGCTGCTCTCCTTCGGCGTCAGCAACGACGCCCACCACGCGGCGGCCCCGGAGCCCGAGGGCATCGGCGCCGCGTCGGCGATGGCCGAGGCGCTGCGCTTCGGCGACATCGACCCCAAGGACGTCGTGCACCTCAACGCGCACGCCACGTCGACGCCGGTCGGCGACATCGCGGAGTGCAAGGCGATCCACAAGGCGTTCGGCGACCACGTCGGCGGCATCGCGGTGAGCGCGACGAAGTCGATGACCGGGCACCTGCTCGGCGCCGCCGGCTCGCTCGAGGCGATCTTCACGATCAAGGCGATCAACGACCGCCTCGCCCCCGCGCAGATCAACCTCTTCGACAAGGACCCGGCGATCGACCTCGACATCGTGCACGGCGAGCCGCGCACGCTGCCCGACGGCGACATCATCGCCATGGACAACTCCTTCGGCTTCGGCGGCTGCAACGTCGCCCTCGCCTTCGCGAACGTCGACTGACCTCCCGCGAGACCCGTCAGCCCGTCAGCGCCCACCGCGCGCCGGCGGGCTGACGCGCACCAGCGGGCCGACGCGCTCCCACCCCGACGCGCCCGTGGTCCCGTGCCCCCGGCGTCGCCACCCAGCGCCACACACTCCCCGGCGCGACCGCCGCCCCACACCCCAGCGCGACCGCTGCCGCACACCCCAGCCCGACCGCCGCCCCACACCTCAGCCCGACCGCCGCCCCACCCCCACACCCACCCACACCTCACATCCGCACGGGAGCCTGTGCCAACCGACGGGAACGCCCGGCTCCGGCGGAACCGGCTCCGCGGAGCTGACTCCGTGGCAGCCGCCCGGTCCCGTCCCACGCCTCAAGACGCGGCCTCCACGACCCGAGACGGAGCCAGCCCGGCCCAGAGACACCGCCACCAGACGGGCAGCAGACATGACCGAGGGACCGACCCCCATCCCCGGTGGGTCGGTCCCTCGTGGTCGTCGCGCTCCCCCGCGGGCGCGACGGCGGGCGCGCCGCCCGGCGATCGGTCCGAAGATCACCGGGGCACGGCGGCCAGTTCTAGGTGCGCGTCACGACGGAGCCGGCTCGGGAGGCGGCCACGGCAGCGTCGCCAGGGGCGCCGGGCACGCCCCGATCAGCAGGGTCGGCCGTCTCCGTCTCACCGCGCGCTCGGGTCACCTCGACTGACCTCAGCTCACGCTCAGCTCACGCGGTAGAGCCAGCGCGTGGGGTGGCCCTCGCCCGCGTGCCGGAAGGGGTCGAGTTCGAGGTCCCAGGCGGTGCCGAGGGCGGCGTCGATCTCGCGGCGCAGGGCCGTGTGGTCG
>JBDIAM010000225.1:0-5978 GCA_039812445.1 Piscicoccus intestinalis
CCTGAGCTTCCTGAGCTTCCTGAGCTTCCTGAGCGCTCGGCGCCCCCGGCATCCGCGATCGCGCCCGGCACGGGCTCCGAGGTCGTCAGCCGGGCCTCGCCGCCCGCCGGTGGTGTCGGCCTCATGGACGCCACGGTAATCCGAGGCGCAGGACGACACCGGGCGTCACGGCGGCTGTTCGCGCGCGTCCGGCCCCGAGGCCGGCACTCGCTGGATGTCGTCGAGCCGCAGCGCGCTGACGAGTGCCGCGATCGTGTCGGGCGACTCGATCGGCGCGGCGCCGGAGGCCGACGGCAACGGCACCGGATCGGGCATCGCCGGCGGGCCACCGCCCGGCGCCCACCAGTAACTCAGGTGCGCCAACGGGAAATGGCGCCGCAGCCCGGACCATCCGCCGTGCGCGGTGACCGCGACGGGCACGTCTCGCACCCCGGCTCCGAAATGGCGGGCGACGGGGCCGCCGAAGAAGTCGCCGCGCAGCACGCTCCCGGCGGGCAGGTAGAGGTTGGTCCAGCGCGTGGGCCCGAACGGCGCCGCCGTGTGACCGACCCGAAGCCAGCGCTCGCCCCCGGGATAGCGGTAGCGGCGGCGGTAGAACCGCGAGTCCTCCAACTCGTCGTGGATGGGCGGGCAGCGCGGCACCTCCTTGCGGTTCTGCAGGTCGGCGAGCGTGAGCCCGGGCCGACCCCCGAACGGCACGTCGGCCTCGTCGAGCAGCAGCGGAGCGTACGTCAGGGGAGAGCCTGTTGAGACGAAATCACTGATGAGCCAAGGCACCCCGGCGACGCGGCCGGCCCGCCACAGGTCGAACTGCGCCGCCTGAAAGGCGTCGAGCTCGGCAGTGGAGACGGCCGGCACCGGCTGGGCCCCGTCGGCCGGCCCGCCCGGATCCAGCCGGTCGCAGGCCTCGTCGAAGACCGCCGTGTACGCCTGATCCCCCGCCCGGCGCGGGTCGGGGTGGCGCAACTCGTCCCACAGGCTGCGCACCAGGTCGAGGCCGATGACGGTGCCCAACGAGTGCCCGACGATGATGATGCGCTCATAGCGCCCCGCGTGCAGCCGCCGCAGCAGCGTCAGGCCCTCCTCGCGAATGCGGCGGCGCGACTCGATGTTCGCCGGCCGGGGCGCGAGATAGCGCACGGCGTCCGAGAGGTAGGCGCGCACGAGCCGGCCCATGAACCCGCCGCCGACGGCCAGCGCGAGGGCCAACCACACCTGCCAGGTGGCGACGAGTTCACGCAGCCCGGGCAGGCCACCGGAGACGATCGCGTCGACCAGCCCCCACAGCAGCAGCGCCACGAGCGCGGCCATCGCGATCTGGAACGCGATGACGAGCCGGGCCGCGGCCCCGCCCACGCTCCACCACCGACGGCTCAGCAGCAGCTGAAGACCCCAGCTCAGGCTGGTGCGCAGGTCGGCGTCGGGCGCCAGATGCGCCCAGTACAGCTCGAAGAAGTCGGTGTGCGCCCGGCGGTGCGGCGTGGGCGGTTCCGAGAGGCGACGCAGCTCCGTGGAGTCGGTGACCCGATCGGGACTCGAGAACAGCCGCGGCAGGCCGATGCCCACGGTGAACGAGCGCAACGACCGCATCGGCGGCTGGTCGCCGAGGCCGTGGATGAGCACGACCGCTTGGCGCGGGGAGCCGTCCGGGTCGTCGGAGGCCGCCCAGTCGGTGCCGATGCGCGCCCCGGCGGGCGTCGGCGCACTCGACGTCGGCGCCCCCTCCTGCGAGCTGCCTTGTGGCGCATCGTCCGTCGAGGCCGCGGCCGCCTCGCGGCCGGCATCGATGCGCGGGTGCGACATCGCTGTCTCCTTCCTCGCCCCGGTGCCGAAGACCGGCACGCCGGACGTTACCCGGACGCACCGACAAGACCGACCCGCAGCGTGCCGGTGCTCGCCTGTGGAGGGTCGCAACGCTCGTCGGGTTGCCGTAGCTCACCGAGCGCGTCAGCGTCGGTGGCCGTCGTTCCCCGCGCTCCCCGCGCTCCCCGCGCGTTGACGGCGGGCCGGGGTCAGCCGCGACAACCAGGATCGCCGCCACCATCGCGACGAGGCCGGCGGTCGCGTCTCGGGCGCCGGCTCCGCGGCATCCCGGGCCGCGCGGGCCTGCTCGACCAGCCGCTCCTGCTCGGCCAGTCGCTCCTGCTCGGCCCGTCGGTGGGCGGCCTCGCGCGCCTGCCGCCAGCGCTCGACCATCGCGTCGACGTCGATGCGCGGGGCGACGATCGGCATGGCACGGCCGACGGCGGGGCGGCGGCGGTCCTCGACGACGCGGCGGTTGTAGTCGCGCAGGATCTCGCGCACCGACTCCTCGCGGGCCACGTCGAGCAGCGACTCCGGGAAGGACGCTGCCTCGGCGCGCAACTGCATGACCGGTGGCATCGCGGCCGACCGATCGAGCCCCTCACGCTCGAGGAAGCGCTTGATCCACCAGTCCGGATCGTCGGGATCACCGAGGTTCAGCGGCTTGCCCGACCCGCGCAGGCCGCTGAACTCGCCGCGCTCCGTCGCCTCCCGGATCTGCCGCTCGACCCAGCTCTCGTACCGCATCCCTTTATGGTGCCGCGCTCGTGCACAACTGCCATCCCGAGCGCGGCGGACCCTGTCGGTGCCCTGCCCTACAGTGACAGCTCAGCGCGGAGCCCGACCCTCCGCGACGTCGCCGAGAGCCGGAGGAGGTGCCATGAGTCGGTTCGGTGCAGGTGCGCTCATGCTCGTCGGTGTGATCGCCGTGGCCGCCCTGCTGCGCGCCCCCATCACCGCCGTGCCGCCCGCGCTCGCGGACATCACCGCCGACCTGCATCTGTCCGCCGCGGCCGCGGGCGCGACCACCTCGTTGCCGCTCGTGTGCTTCGGGCTGTTCGCCTTCCTCGCGCCGCTGCTCATCGCCCGCCACGGCCTCGAACGCACCGCCCTGCTCCTGCTCATCCCCCTGCTCCTCGGGGTGCTGCTGCGCAGCGCGGCCGGCGCGGCCGCCTTCTTCCTCGGGGCCGTGCTCCTCGGAGTCGGGATCGCGGTCGGCAACGTGCTGTTGCCCGCGCTCATCCGCGCCCGATTCGCGGGCCAGGTCGCCGTCGTCATGGGCGTCTACGTCTCCACGCTGCAGCTGTCCGGTGCCGCGGGCTCGGCGCTCACCGTGCCGTTGCAGGAGGCACTGGGGTGGAGTTGGCGGGGCGCGCTCGCAGTGTGGGCGGTGCCCGCCGTGCTGCTGCTGCCGCTATGGCTCGTCATCGTTCGCCGGCCGGGCGGGCCCGCCTCCGGGCGCCTGCCGGTGGGGCTCGGGCATGTCGTCGGGCGCCGGATGCCGTGGGCCATCACGCTGTTCCTGGCGCTGCAGGCCGGGGTGTTCTACGCGCTGCTCACGTGGATTCCCGCGCAGCTGACCGCGCACGGCATCTCGGCGCACGCCGCCGGTCTCGCGCTGGGCGCATTCTCCTTGCTCGGGCTGCCCGGGGCGTTCGTCTCGCCCCAGTTCGCCACCGGTCGGCACGCCCGGGTCTACATCGCCGGCGCCTACGGGCTGCAGGCCCTGGCCACCCTGCTGCTGCTCGTCGGCCCGACCGCGGCCCTCATCGGCACACTGATCTGTGGGCTCACCCAGGGCGCCGGGTTCTCGATCGCCCTGACCTTCATCGCCGACCAACCCGACCCGCACGACGTGCCGGCCGTGTCGGCGCTGGCTCAAGGGATCGGCTATCTCGCCGCGGCCGCCGGGCCGGTGGCGCTCGGCATCCTGCACGAGGCCACCGACGGCTGGCTGTGGCCCGACGTGCTGCTCGCCGTCACCGTGCTCGTGCTCGTCGCCCTCGGCGGCGCGATCGGTAGCCGGCTGCACCGGGCCCACGCGTTCGAGCGGATAGCCAAGTAGGTTCGGCCAACGACCGGGAGCCTGGTGCACGGGCGAAGCGAGCCGCGGACGCTCGCGGGATCATCGGCGGGGATATCGCTCGTGGGATGTGACGAGGGCGGCCGCGGTGTGCCCGCGTGCCGCCCTCGCGCCGACCCTCCACCGGGAAAGTTCGGGTGCGGGTCGATCCTCCCCCGGGGAGGTCTGAGCCAAGACCCCCATTGTGCACCACGTATCGCGCCCAGACCCGATCCGTGTCAGCACCCATTTTCGGTCGCCCACGATGGTGTCCATGACCCATAACTGTTGATATGTGCAGGTCAGGGGCCTGAATAAGTCCAGGTCGACGGCGCGTCTGTTTTGCCCGAAGTTGACGACCAAAGATAAGTTTGCAGTTATGGTGACCGACTCGAAGACACAGGACTCCCGCTCAGGGGTCGCTCGCGCCCGACAGCGCGTGCCCGCCCCGGACCGTCTGCGCGGTCTCGCGCATCCCGTCCGGGTCCGGGTGCTCGCCGCGCTGCGCACCGCCGGCCCCTCGACCGCCACGGCGCTCGCCCAACAGCTCGGACTCAACTCCGGGGCCACCAGCTACCACCTGCGGCAGCTGGCGGCGTACGGCTTCATCGTCGAAGCCAACGATCTGGGCAACCGTCGGGACCGCTACTGGAAGGTGCCCGAGGGGGGCGACGCACCCACCCCGACCGCCCGCCCCGAGCGTGGCCCGGTCGGCGACGTCGAGGCCCGCTCCGCCTACCTGCAGGCGCGGCTCGTCGAGCAGACCGACGCCGCCCAGGCCGCCATCGAGGCCCACCACGGACTCGGGCGCGAGTGGAGCGAGGTGAGCGACCTGAGCACCCACATCGTCAACCTCACGCCGGAGCGCGCCGAGCGGCTGTTCGGCGACATCGTCCGCCTCATCGAAGAGGCCGGGCGCGAGACCGTCGACGCGGCCCCGCAGTCCGACGAGACCACCGGTGCTGGCCGCGACGGCGCCAACGGCGCTGCCGCCGAGCGCCCCGACGCCGCGCGCCCGTTCGTCGTGCAGGTGCAGGGCTTCGTCTCACCGGCCGCGGGCTGACCGGCGCCGCCGGGGCACTCCCGCTTCAGTGCGGAGGCGGGGTCACAGCTCCTGGGTGAGCCGTTCCCGCGCGCGGCGCTGCGCCACCCGCGTCGGGGCCTCGTCGGCCCGGGCCGCCTCCTCGAGCAGATCGGCCACGCGAGTGCCGATGCGGTCGACGTCCTCGCTGAGACGCTCCTCGTCCCAGCCCATCGCGCGGGCGTGCTCGTGGATGACACTGCCCGCGTTGACGACGTAGTCGGGCACCACGGTCACCCCCGCGGCGTGCAGGGCGTCGGCGGTGGCGTCGTCGTCGAAGATGTCGGCCGCGACCCCCGCGACGAGGCGGCACTGCAGCCGCCCCACGGAGTCCGCGCGCAGCACCTGCGGCACCGCGCACGGCGAGAAGATGTCGCACACGGCGTACGGCGCGTCCGCGGGGTCGATGACCAGCCCGCCGATCTGGTCGGCGAGGCGCTGGGCGGCGTCGTGGTCGATGTCGCCGACCAGCACGCGCGCCCCGTCCGCGGCCAGCAGCCGCGCCAGCGCGGCGCCCACGTGGCCGACTCCTTGCACGGCGACCCGCACATCGCGCAGGTCGTCGGTGCCGAGTGCGTGCACCGCGCCGGCCCGCACCGCGGCGTACGCGCCGCGCGCCCCCCACGGCGACGGGTCGGCGTCGGCGCTGTAGACCTTCGCCCCCGCCTGACGCATCGTCACCATGTCGGCGCGGGTCGTGCCCATGTCGATGCCCGGGATGAAGACCCCGACGCGCTTGACGAACTCGCCGAAGCGGGTGAACAGCCGCTCCCGGTCGGCTCCGGTCGGGGCCGGACCGTCGGTGACGAGAACGGCTTTCGCGCCGCCGTAGGGCAGGTCGGCCAGCGCGTGTTTGAACGTCATGGCGCGCGCGAGGCGCTGGGCCTCGACGAGCGCCGCGGAGGCGTCCGGGTACTCCGAGAAGCGCACCCCGCCGAGACCCGGGCCCAACGACGTGTCGTCGATCGCGATGACCGCGCGCAACCCGACGGTCTCGTCGGCACACGTGATGACCTGCTCGCTCGACCACGG
>JBDIAM010000226.1:0-5917 GCA_039812445.1 Piscicoccus intestinalis
AGCGGGTCGCCGGAGACCGCCGCGATCCACTCCGATCCGGGCTCCCCCTGGATCACCCCGTACGAGGGCTCGTCACCAGTCGTGAAGCGCACGATGCGCATGGCGTCACCTTCTCTTCGATCGGGCACGGTTCGACCCATGATGACGCACCGAACTGGCCCGTGACGCGGCCACCTGTGAGCTGACGAGTCGACGCCGGCCGTGGACCGGGCGTGACGCCGGGCATGAATCGGGCGTGGATCGGGCGTGGATCGGCCGGATCGTGGGTGGCGGAGGGCCCGCTCGGGGACGAACGGACCCTCCGCACCGGATCCCCCCTGAGGACCCGGAGCGCGGCGCCGCCACAGCGCCGCAGCCGCACCGGCGGTGGCCAGGCCGAACCCCCTTGACGGCCGAGCGGGCTGAGGGCCGGGACATCGCTCACAGACCGCCACCCGGCCGGCACCCGCACGAGTGCGACCTTTCCAGCGTGCCGCACGGCCCGGCTCCGGTCATCGTCCGAAAGGTGGATCTTCGCAGGTGGCGAGCTTCCGGAGGGCGGCCACCGTAGCGGCCACGGCCCGCGGAACGACCGGGAGAACGACCGGGAGAACGACCGGGAGAAGACCGGGAGAAGCACCGCGAAAACGACCGGGGAGAACGACCGTGAAGACTGCGTGTCACGGTGGGAACTGCGGCACGGACAGCAGTTCTCACCGCGACTCGCAGTTCTGAGGGAAGTTGGGGGTGGTCAGGGGAGTTCGGTGCTGCGCACGAGGTCGCCGTCGACCCAGACGGCGGCGATGTCGGCCGGGGTCCCGAGCGTGAAGACCTTCGCGAGCGCCTCGGCGGGATCGGCGGCGTGGGTCAGGCCGACGGCCAGCGGGTCGCCGGGCAGGGGGCGCAGCCAGACCGCGTCGAAGCGTTTGCCGACCGACAGGTCGCCGACCTGCGCCTGGAGCCCGAGGGCGTGCGCGCCGGCGGACGTCGCCAGATACAGCAGGTGCGCCGGCGTCAACAGCAGCCCGTCCGGTTGCAGGCGCTGGCCGAAGTAGGCCTGCAGGCCCTCCTTGACGAGGCTGAAGCCGGTGCCGGCCCCGACGTCGCATCCCAGCGCGATCCGCACGCCCGCCTCGACGTGGCGGCGCATCGGGAACAGGCCGCTGCCCAGGGCCGCGTTGCTCGTCGGGCAGTGCGCGACGCAGGCGCCGCGGGCGGCGAGCACCGCCAGTTCGGCATCGGTGGGGTGCACGTTGTGCGCGAGCACGCTCGCCGGGCCGATCAGCCCGTGCCGGTCGTAGGCGTCGGTGTAGCTCGCGGCCCCGGTGAGCCGGGCGACCTCCTCGATCTCGGCGGGGTTCTCGTTGACGTGCGAGGTGAACAGCGCTCCCGGGACCTCCCGCAGCACCTGCGCGCAGGAGTCCATCAGCGCGCCCGTGGCCGAGAGCGCGAACCGCGGGGTCACCGCGTACCGAAGCCGGCCGACGCCGTGCCAGCGACCCGCCAGGGCCATCGACTCGGCGTACCCGCGCTCCGGTGTCGTCAGCAGCTCGGGCCGTAACCCGCGGTCGGAGACGACGAGGCCGGTGCTGATCCGCAGCCCGCTGTCGGCTGCCCGGCGACACAACACGTCGACCGCGTCGGCGAAGTGCGCACCGAACACCAGCGCGCTCGTCGTGCCGGATGCCACCAACCCCGTGAGGAATTCGCGGGCGACCTCATCGGCCTTGCCGGTGTCGGCCAGGCGCGCCTCCTCGGGCAGGGCGTAGCGGTCGAGCCAGTCCAGCAGCGGCAGTCCGAGCCCGCCGATGACCCGCACCTGGGGGAAGTGCACGTGGGTGTCGACGAAGCCGGGCAGCACCAGACCCTCGCGCAGGTCGACCACCGACTCCTCCGGATGCGCCGATCGCACGCTCTCCCACGGTCCCCGGGCGACGATCACGCCGTCGGTGACCACGACGGCACCGTCCGCCTCGCTGCGCAGTTCGCCACCGGCGAAGGGGTCGGCCGGAGTGTCGACGAACGTGCCGCGATAGATCGTCACGACCCTCGCCCGTCGTCGAAGGCGCCCCACGACCCGTGGGCCGAACTCGACACCGAACTCGGTGCCGAACTCGATGCCGGAGCCGGGCTCGCGCCGTCGAAGGCCGCGAGCAACTGCGCGGCCACGGCCACGGCGATCGCCGCGGGCTCCTTGCCCGGCACCTGCACCAGTCCGATCGGGCAGCGAATCGCCGAGATCGCCTCCGGGGCATGGCCTTCCGCGACGAGCGCGCGCCGGAACCGCGACCACTTGGCCGCCGACCCGATGAGCCCGACCGGGCCGAGGTGGGCGCTGCGCAGCGCGGTGTCGCACAGCGCGAGGTCCTCGGCGTGGTCGTGGGTCATGATCAGCACGTGCGTGCCGGTAGGCACCTGCCCGAGCGCCAGTTCCGGCACCGGCGCGTGGTGGCGGTGCACCCGGGCGACCGCGTCGTCGAGCACCGCGAGGCGGCCCGGCTCCAGCGCGGCGGCGCGCGAGTCGACGAGGTGCAGTTCGACGTCGTGGCGGGCCAGGATGCGCGCGAGTTCGAGCCCCACGTGACCGAGCCCGACGACGGCCACCGCAGGCACGACCGGAATCGGCTCCAACAGCACCTCGACGCGGCCGCCGCAGCACTGGCGTCCGTGCAGGTTGGTGCCGTGGTCGGTGAGGCCGAGCGTCAGGGCCTGCGGACCCGGGCGCGCCCCGGCGTCCAGCGCGGCGAGCACGTCCCGCGCCCGCCGCCGCGCGGTCTCCTCGAGGTTGCCCCCGCCGATGCTGCCCCAGGAGGCCGACCGGCCCACCACCATCTTGGCGCCCGCCTCGCGCGGGGCGTGCCCGGCGACGCTCGTCAGCGTGACGAGCACCCCGGGCTGCCGCTGCCCGCGAAGCCGCGTGACCGCCTCCAACCAGTGCATGGCAGCCCCTCTCACCGCGCGGCGTCCGCGGCGGGCGGACGGGAAACAGCCTCGGCAGCAGCGCTGTTACCGACCGCGGCCTCGGACTCGGGGTGCGGCGCCGGCCCGTCGGGGCGGTCCGGCTCCGGCGGGTGCCCGGCGGTCAGACCGGCGGCCGCCGCATCGCCGGGAACGGACTCGCGGGCCCGCGTCAGCGCCCAGTACACGGCCTCCGGGGTCGCCGGGGAGGCCAGGCCGACCGCGACGCCCGGCTCCCCGAAGGCCGCGGCCGCCTGCCGCAGCGCCTCGCGCACGGAAAACGCCAGCATGAGCGGTGGTTCGCCGACCGCCTTCGATCCGTAGATCGCGCCCTCTTCGTGGGCCCGCGGCAGCAGCTCGACGCGAAAATCCGTCGGCATCTCCGAAAAGCTCGGCAGCTTGTAGGTGCTCGCCGCCTGGGTGAGGAACCGCCCGCGGCCGGGGCCGTCGGAGGTGTCCCAGCGCGGGTCCTCGAGGGTGAGCCACCCGGCTCCCTGCACGTAGCCTCCCTCGACCTGGCCGAGGTCGACGAGCGGCGAGAGGCTGTCGCCGACGTCGTGCCAGATGTCGACCCGGCGGGTGCGGTACGCCCCGGTGAATCCGTCGACCTCGACCTCGGTGGCCGCGGCCCCGTACGCGAAGTACTTGAACGGGTTGCCCTGCATGAGCGCCGAATCCCAGTGCAGCCCCTCGGTGCGGTAGAAGCCCGCCGCCCACAGCTGCACCCGCCGGAAGTAGGCCAACCGCACGAGCTCGGCCCACGGCAGGGTCGCGTCCGCGCCGAGCCCGGAGACGACGCCGTCGCGGAAGACGACGTCGTGCGGGTGCACCCCGAGTTCACCGGCGGCGATCTGCGCGAGCCGCCCGGTGATCTGCTCGCACGCGTCGCGCACCGCCCCGCCGTTCAGGTCGGAGCCCGAACTGGCCGCCGTCGCAGACGTGTTCGGCACCTTGTCGGTGCGGGTGGGAGCCAGTCGCACGCGGTCGACCGGCACCCCGAGAGCGGTGGCGGCGACCTGCAGCATCTTCGTGTGCAGCCCCTGCCCCATCTCGGTGCCGCCGTGGTTGATGAGCACCGAGCCGTCCTTGTAGACGTGCACGAGGGCGCCGGCCTGGTTGAACGCGGTGAGGTTGAACGAGATGCCGAATTTCACCGCGGTCATCGCGAGCGCCCGCTTGCGGTGCGGGTTTTCAGCGTTGAACGCCTCGATCTCGGCGCGGCGGGCGACCACGTCGCCCGAGGCGAGCACGCCCGACCAGCACCGGTCGAGCCGGTCGGCCTGCGTCACGGGCTGGCCGTAGGGGGTCGGCTGCCCCTCGGTGTAGAAGTTGCGCCGGCGCAACTCGTCGGCGTCGATGCCCAGCAGCGGGGCGCAGCGGCCGAGGATGTCCTCGGTGACGAGCATGCCCTGCGGCCCGCCGAAGCCGCGGAACGCCGTGTTGGAGACGGTGTGGGTGCGGGCGATGCGCCCCGCGACCCGGATGTTCGGGATCCAGTATGTGTTGTCGACATGACACAACGCGCGGGCGAGCACGGGTTCGGACAGGTCCAGGCTCCAGCCGCCGTCGGCGGTGAGCGTGGCGTCGAGGGCTTGCAGCCGGCCGTGCTCGTCGAAGGCCACCCGCCACGCCGCGTGGAAGCCGTGCCGCTTGCCGGTCATCGTCATGTCCTGGGCGCGGCTGAGCCGCAGCCGCACCGGGCGGCCGGTGAGCACCGCGCCCAGGGCGGCGATCGCCGCGAACCCGTGCGGCTGCATCTCCTTGCCGCCGAATCCGCCACCCATCCGCAGGCACTGCACGGTGACCTCGTGACTGGGGAGGCCGAGCACGTGCGCGACGATCTCCTGCGTCTCGCTCGGGTGCTGGGTCGAGGACTGCACGAACACCTGATCGGCCTCGTCGACGTGCGCCAGCGCCGCGTGCGTCTCGAGGTAGAAGTGCTCCTGACCCGCGAACGTGAACTCGCCGCCGAAGACGTGCGCGCCGGCGGCGAGCGCGGCGTCGAGGGCGCCGTCGACGTCGCCGCGGCACACGGTCGGCTGCCCACCCTGGAAGGAGTCGGCGGCGATCGCCTCGGCGACGGTGACGATCGAGGGCAGCGTCTCGACGTCGACGACGACGGCGGCCGCCCCGAGCCGGGCCGCCTCGAGCGACTCGGCGAGCACCCACGCCACCGGGTGCCCGACGTACATCACCTCGTCGGGGAACAGCGGTTCGTCGCCCTTGACCCCGGCGTCGTTGACGCCCGGCACGTCGGCCGCCGTGAGCACGCGCACGACACCGGGCACCGCGAGGGCGGGCGCGACGTCGAGTCCGGTGACGAGGCCGTGGGCGACCGCGGTCTGCACGGGGTGGGCGTGCAGCGCACCCGCGACGCGGGGCCACAGGTCGTCGGTGTAGAGCGCCTCCCCCGTGACGTGCAGGGCCGCGGACTCGTGCGGCACGCGGAGCCCGACGACCGCGCCCTGCGGACGCCGCGACAGGGCGCTCATGACGCCCCCTTCGTCACACTGTTGTGTGCAGACAGCGCGCGCAAGGCCTCGCCGAGCATCGCCCGCCGGTACGCGGCCGAGGAGCGGTGATCGTCGATCGGGCTGCCCTCCGTGGCGAGCACCCGCGCGGCGGCGGCCACCGTCTCCTCGCTCCACGGCCGCCCGACGAGCAGCGCCTCGGTGGCGCGGGCACGCAGCGGGGTGGCGGCGACGCCGCCGAGTCCGATCCGGGCAGCGGTGACGACCCGGTCACCGTCGACCTCGTCGACGTCGAGACCGAAGCCGAGCGCCACCGAGGAGATGTCGTCGAAGCGGCGCTTGGCGATCTTGTGGAAGGCGGTCAGCCGCGGTAGCGGCAGCGGGATCCGCACGCTGCGGATGAGCTCGCCAGTGCGACGCAGCGTCTGCCGGTACCCGGTGAAGTAGTCCTCGACGGGCACCTCGCGGTCGCCGTCCGGTCCGGTGAGCACGAGGCTCGCCCCGAGCGC
>JBDIAM010000227.1:0-5895 GCA_039812445.1 Piscicoccus intestinalis
GAGAAGCTGCAGTTGCTCGTCGTGCTCATCGTCGGCGCGGCCTTCATGGGGCTCGCCTCCAGCGCCCGGGATCTCGTGGCGGAGCGGCCGATCTACGCCCGGGAGCGAGGAGTCGGTCTCTCGGCGAGCGCGTACCTGACGGCCAAACTCGGGGTGTACCTCGGGCTCGCGCTCGTGCAGTCGGCGGTGCTCCTGGGGGTCGTCATGGTGTTCACCGAGGCGCCGGCGGGTGACGTGGCGCTCGGGCACCCGGTGGCCGAGCTGTACGTGGCGGTCGCGGCGACGACGTTCGCCAGCGCGTGCCTCGGGCTGCTGATCTCCGCGACGGTCTCGACGTCCGAGCAGGTCATGCCGCTGCTCGTCGTGGCGATCATGGCGCAGCTCGTGCTGTGCGGCGGACTGATCCCGGTGGCCGACCAGGCCGTGCTCGAGCAACTGTCGTGGCTGGCGCCGAGCCGGTGGGGTTACGCGGCCGGGGCGTCGACCGTCGAGGCGCTCGGCGTGCCGCGGGTCGTGCGCGACGAGCTGTGGGAGCACACCGCCTCCGCCTGGTGGAAGGCCATCGGCATGCTCGGCGCGTTCATGCTGCTCACGACGATCGCCACGGGGCTGCGGCTACGCCGCGTCGGCGCCCGCCGCTGACCCCGCCCGAACGAGCCGGCACCGAACGACCCTGAGAACTGCGTGTCGCGGTGAGGACTGCGGCACGAACAGCAGTCCTGACCACGACACGCAGTTCTCAGGGAGGTGGGTCTAGGCGTTGGGGGCGCTGGGTCAGATGAAGGGGCGGCCGAGGGCGCGGTAGACCCAGCCGGCGGCCTGCCAGCGGGCGGGGTCCAAAGCGTTGCGGCCGTCGACGATCATCGGGCGCTCGACGAGGTCACGCAGCTGCGCCGGGTCGAGTTCGCGGTACTCGGGCCACTCGGTCAGGTGCAGCACGACGTGCGCCCCCTTGACCGCCTCCTGCGGGGTGTCGGCGTACAGCAGCTCGGGCGCGACGCGGCGGGCGTTGTCCATCGCCTTGGGGTCGTGCACGACGACCGTCGCGAAGTCCTGCTGAATGGCGCGGGCGACGTCGAGGGCGGGGGAGTCGCGGATGTCGTCGCTGTGCGGCTTGAACGCGGCACCGAGCACCGCGACCCGCCGCGTGCGCAGCGTGCCGCCGCACTGTTGACGGGCCAGGTCGACCATCCGGGCGCGCCGGCGCATGTTGATCGAGTCGACCTCGCGCAGGAACGTCAGCGCCTGGTCGGCGCCGAGCTCGCCGGCGCGGGCCATGAACGCGCGAATGTCCTTGGGCAGGCAGCCGCCTCCGAACCCGACGCCAGCCTTGAGGAACTTCGGGCCGATGCGGTCGTCGAGCCCGATCGCCTCGGCGAGGCGCACGACGTCGCCGCCCGCGGCCTCGCACACCTCGCTCATCGCGTTGATGAAGCTGATCTTCGTGGCCAGGAACGCGTTCGCGCTGATCTTGACGAGTTCGGCGGTCGAGTAGTCGACGACCAGGCGGGGGATGCCCGACTCCAGCGGCGTGCGGTACACCTCGTCGAGCAGATCGACGTCGCGCTGGGAGTCGGGGCCGTCGACGCCGTAGACGAACCGGTTCGGCGTCAGGGTGTCTTCGATGGCGAACCCCTCGCGCAGGAACTCGGGGTTCCACGCCAGCCGCACGTCGGAGCCGGCGGGGGCGGCCTGGCGCAGGCGGGAGCGCAGCTGGAACGCCGTGCCGACCGGCACCGTCGACTTGCCGACGACGAGGCAGTCCCGGGTCAGGTGCGGGGCGAGCGAATCGACGGAGGCGAACACGTAGGTGGTGTCGGCGGCGTTCTCGCCCTGGCGCTGCGGGGTGCCCACGCAGATGAAGTGCACGTCGGCGTCGGCGGCCAGCGCGTAGTCGGTCGTGAACGTCAGCCGCCCGGTCGGCAGGGTCCGCGCGAGGAGCTCCTCCAGGCCCGGCTCGTACATGCTCGGGCGCCCCTGCGCGAGCGCGTCGACCTTGGCGGGGTCGGTGTCGATCGCCACGACCTCGTGCCCCAACTCGGCCATGCACGCCGCGTGCACCGCCCCCAGGTATCCCGCTCCGATGACAGACAGCTTCAGGCTCACGGGCGTCGATCCTAGCTCCGCAGTGTGGGATTGACGTTTCCACCCGGCGGACCGGGCGCGTTCCGACCGGCCCGTTCAGGTCGAGTTCACCGACGAGGCAGCGGGCGCGCTGTGTGCGGTGCGCCCGCCCGGTGTGAACGGGACACTCAGTTGTACAGCAGCACCCGGGCGTTGCGGCCGCCGGTGCACAGCACGGTGGCGTCGCCCTGCGGGGAACACGACATCGTCACGTGGCGGCCGGCGGCCACGCTGTAGATGTCCTGCAGCACGACCGAGCCGCCGGCGGCACCGCTGTCGCGGTAGGCCGTCGCGACGTCGACCATGAACGGCCGGGAGGTCGTGCTGTGCAGGGTCGCGACCTTGTCGAAGGGCCCCCCGATACCCGAGCCCTGGTGGTACATGCGGTAGCGCTGCGCGGCCGACTGCGGCTGAGCCGGCGCGGGGGCCGCAGAGCGCGCCGGTGCCGGAGCTTGCGCGCTCGCCGCGGGAGCCGGTGCGGCCTGCTGGCCCCCGGACTGCTGGGCGGCGGACTGCTGGGCGGCGGCCGGTGCCGCCGACGAGGTGACGGTCACCGTGGGATTCGCCTGCGCCTCCTCGCTCGACTCCTGCGACTGCCACGGGCGGCTGACCGCCAGCATCACGGCCGCGATCACCACGGCGGCGGCCAGCGCGAGGATCGCCTTGCGCATGCCGCCGCTCGACTGGCCGGGAGCCGGGTAGGCCGGGGGCATCGACGAATAGCTGTCGGGATATCCCTCGGGATACTCGGGATACCCGGGATGCGACGAGTAACCGTAGGGCGGGTAGCCGCCGCTGCTCCCCGGCGACCGGCCCGCGGCGTCCGCGCGGTACGACGCGAGGTGCGTCGGCTCGCGGGGGTCGGACGTCTCGCCCGTCCTCCCGGGCGTCGACGGCGCCGCCGCGCCGCACCGGCCGCAATAGGGCCCCTCGAGGCGATTGCCACAGTGTTCACACAGCATCAGGTCTCCAGTACCGACGTAGGAATCACCGTTCCCATCGGTCCGTGTGACGCCTGACTGAGACGAGCGATCAACTCGCGGGCTGTTGTCGACGTCACGAGTTCACCCGGGTGCCTGTGCGGCGGCCGACCCGTGCCGATAGGGCGGCGAAGCCCCGATGCGGGGCAGGTGTTCGACGTCCCCTCCCACGGCCGCGCCCCGAGCGCGTCGCGGTCGGCCGTCGTCACTCCAGAGGGGAAAGCCATGTCCTTCTGCGCCGCCTGTGGCCAACGTCTGCCAGCCGACGCCCGATTCTGCGCCTCCTGCGGACAGCCGGTGACCGCTGTGCCGCCCCAGCCGCGCCAGCCGTCCGAGTCGCACGAGCCGCCCGAGCCGCACGAGCGCTCGGCGCGGCCCGACCCCGCGCCGGACGACTCCCCTGGGTACGTCACCGAGGTCATTCGCGCGCAAGGCGATTCCGCCGGGGCCACGATCATCACCACCGCCGGCTCGGGTGCCGCGCGCGGTGCGGGCGACTTCACCGGCTCCGGTGGCTCGGGTGGCTCGGGTGACTCGGGGGACGGCGTCGAGGAGGTCCCCGTGGCGGAACTGACGCTGCGCGCGCGGCCGCTGCCGCCGACCGAGCGCGGACCCCGGGGCGCACTCGTCCGGGAGCCGGTCGCTCGCGCGGAGCCGGCCGCTCCGATCCGCCCCGACCACACCGACCACACCGACCACACCGACCGCGCCGACCACACCGACCGCGCCGACCACACCGAACCCATCGACCGCGTCGGCCACACCGACCATCAGGTCCGGCCCGACGGGTCCGACGGGCCCGAGGGGCCCCGCGGCGTCGGAGGATTCGGGTCGGACACGTCCGGGGCATCGCACGCAGCGGACACCGACGGCGGGCGGGGGAGCCGGTCGTATCCCGAGTGGCCGTTCTCCGAGCCGGACGCGCGCCGACCGACACCCCCCGGCGCCACCCGGGACGACTCGTACGCCGTGACCGGGGGCCGTCCCCGGCCGCGGTTCGGCACCGCCTCCCGCAGCGGGCTCCTGCCCAGGGAGCATCTGGCGCGGGCGGCGCGCGACGGCGCCCTGCTGGCCGTGGCCGCGTGGGCGATCGCCACCGCGATCACGGCCGTGCTCAGCCTGTTCAACCTCTTCGGCGTCATGCCGCTGCTGTGGGCGCGCGGCGGGATCTTCCTCCTCGCGCTCACGCTGCGCGCGCCCGCCGGCGTCACCGGTGAACTGAACACCTCGTGGGTGGCGGACGCCATGCCGTTCGGCATCGACATCGGCGACATCCTCGGGGACTCGGTCGACACGACCGCCGCCGTCACCGCCATGCCGCTCCTGCTCACCGCTCTGCTCGTGCTCGCGGCACGCGCGATCGCGCGGGCGGCGAACCGCGCGGCGCCCAGCGCGACCACCCGCGATCGGGTGCTGCGGGCCGGGGCCATGGCCGCGGCGTTCGGGGCGGTCGTCGCCGTGCTCGCCGTCGCGCTCGGCGGCCGCCTCGTGCCGCAGGTCGACGTGAACCTGTCGATCGACGCCTTCGTGGCCCTTCTGATGAGCCTCCTCATCGTCGGACCGGCCGCCTTCTGGGGGCTCACGTCGCGCACCCGCGGCACCGCCGGGCTCCCGCGCGGCTGGCAGCGCGACCTGCGGGCCGGCGTCGACCTGCTCGTCACGGCCATCGCGGTCGTGACGATCCTGCTGATCCTGTACTCCATCGTCTCCGTGCTGCGGGACGGCGGGTTGAACCTCAGCATGCGGGGGATCCGTAGCGACCCGGGCGAGGCAGCCCGCAGCGCGTTGAACGCACTCGTGATCGCGCTGTTGACGGTACCGACGGGCCTGTTCGTCGGCGGGGTCATGCTCGTGGGGGCGAGTATCTCGACCGCGGTCAGCGGCACCGGCGGGGAGTGGCATTACGAGCGCTTCGGGATCTTCGACGGAACGGTGCCGGCGACGTACGTGCTGGGGTGCGTCGTGCTCGGTGTGCTCATCGCCGCCTGGGTGGGGGTGCGGGCGGCCCTGCGGGGCCCGGCGGCCCGCGACCTGCGTACCCGGTACTGGCAGCCGGCGCTCGCCGCCGCCCTGCTGTGGGGCCTGCTGGCGTGGCTGAGCTCCGGCTCGGCGCAGTTGCGCGCGGAGACCGACTCCACCTCGTTCCTGCGGGACTCCGAGCCGATCGCGCAGGTCACCGCCAGCGCCGGGGTCAGCGTGCTGGGAGCCGGGTTCCTCGCCGCCGCCTGGACCCTGTTCGGCGTGTGGCTCGGCCGGCTGCTCGTGCGTCCGCTCGGCCGGCAGGTTCCGGCCGCACTCGCGTGGGTGGGCGGGCGGCACCTGCACCACTCCTGGCAGGTGCTCCTCGCCGACGCGATGCTGCGGCGCGGGATGCGCCCGCCGGCCCGGCTGTCGGCCGTGGCCGGTGACCTGCACACCGGGCGGATCCGCGTGCCCGGCGACCCCCTGACCTGACGCCTCGCTCCGAGCAGGCCGCCCGCCCGCCGACGCCCGAGCACCCGATGCCCGCATGCGTATCACCTGGTATTCGCCTGGGAGTAGCGATCAGGAAACGGCACTAGAATGCCGCTCGGGTCACGCCGGCGTTCTGGGCGAGACCTGTCGTCGTTATGGGGGAAATTCATGAAAGCAGCAGATCGGCGCCGATGCGTGACGTGCGGGCGAGTGGTGTCCGCGCGAGCCGATCAGTGCGAGTCCTGCGCGGTCGGAATGTCCGATCCGCAGGCCACGTCGACCGCCGGAGCCGGTGCGGCCGCCGGCGCGTCGGCCGCAACCGGTGCGTCGGCGTCGG
>JBDIAM010000228.1:0-5879 GCA_039812445.1 Piscicoccus intestinalis
ACCGGCACCGAGATGACGACCAGCGTGCTGAGTAGCACGAGTTGATCGAGGAACGAGCCCTTGCGGATCGCGGCGAGCACGCCCGCGGCGATGCCGATGACGGCCTCGATGGCGAGCGCCATGAGGGCCAGCTTGCCGGTGATCTGGTAGCGCCGGCCGAGTTCCTCGGCGACGGGCACCCCGTAGGTGTTCTCGCCGAGGTCACCCTGGGCCAGCTGGCCCAGGTACTTGCCGTAGGCGACCGGCAGGGGGTCGTCGAGGTTGTACTGCTGTCGGATCTCCGCGACGACGGCCGGGGGGCAGGCGCGGTCTCCGCACTTGCCGGCCGACGGGTCGCCGGGCAGTTCGAAGACCATCGCGTAGATGAGGAAGGTGGCGCCCAGCACCACCGGGATCATCTGCAACAGCCGCCGAAGCACATACGTGCCCATGGCTCCTCATCTCCTCATGGAGGGGAAGACCGACTCGGTGAGGCCGGTCGAAACGAATGAGGCCGCCGCGCGCCCGCCCGGGAGAGATCCCGGGCGGGCGCGACGACGGCTACGGCGTCACTGAGCGGTGACAGAGAGCAGGTCGGGGCGACCCTGCCAGTTGACCTTGACGTTGCCGACCTTCTCGGACCATCCGATCTGGGCCGTGTAGTACCACATGGGGATCGACGGCATGCCGGCGGCGAGCATCTTCTCCGCCTCCTGGTAGTCCGTGTCGGAGGCGGCGCCCTCGGCCTTCGCGGCCTCGGCGAGCTTGGCGTCGAACTGCGGGTTCGAGTACTTGCCGTCGTTGCTGGAGCCGCCGGTGCTGTACACCGCGGTGAGGAAGCTCTCGATGTGCGGGTAGTCGGCGATCCAGCCGGAGCGGAACATGCCCTTCATCTGCTGCTTGCCGATGCGGTCGCGGAACGTCGCGAAGTCGGTGACCGGGGTGGCCACGCAGTCGACGCCCAGCGCGGTGCGGATCGAGTTGCAGGTGGCGGTGACCCACGCCTGGTGGTCGGCGTCGGCGTTGTAGGAGATCGTCAGCTTGCCGGAGAAGCCGCCGGCCTGCTGGAGCAGCTCCTTGGCCTTCGTCGGGTTGTACGTGCAGGTCTCGCCGCACGCGCCCTCGACGTAGCCCTGCACGCCCGGTGACACCCATCCGGTGGCCGGCACGCGCGCGCCGTCGAACTGGTCGTCGATGATCTGCTGACGGTTGATCGCCATCGAGATGGCCTGCCGCAGGCGCGGGTCGGCGTAGTTCGGGGAGACCTTGTCGGGGGCGAACGTGACGGTCTGGATCGCGGCGAACGGCTTCTCGGCCCACCGGTCCGGCAGGTCGGACTGGTACTTCTTGCCGACCAGGGCGTTGGCGGGCATCTCGTCGAGCACGTCGAGGTTGCCGGCGAGCAGGTCGTTGTAGGCCGCGCCCACGTCCTGGTAGATGCGGAACGTGATCTGGTTGACCTGGCCGCCGAACTCGCCGGAGTAGCCGTCGAACTTCTGCAGCACGGCCTGCTGGCCCTGGGTGTAGTTCGTCACCTGGTAGGGGCCGGCGCCGATCGGCTTGTTCGCGAATCCCTCCGGGTCGGCGAAGAAGGCGTCGGGCTGCGGGGCGAACGCGGTGTAGCCCAGGCGCACGGGCAGGTTGGAGACCGGCTCCGAGGTCTTGATCGTGAACGTGTGGTCGTCGACGACTGCCAGGCCCGACATCTTGTCGGTCTTCGGCGCCGGCGCGGTCTGCGGGCCGTCCTCACCGTCCGGGTCCTCGGACTGGACGTCCTTGAAGCCCTCGATGGGCTCCATGAAGTAGCTGAGGTACTGGGAGTTGGCGGAGTTCGCCGTGTAGTTCCACGCGTCGACGAAGTTCTTCGCCTTGACCTCGGTGCCGTCTTGGAACTTGTAGCCCGGCTTGATCTTCACCGTGAAGTTCTGGTTGTCGGTGGTCTCGACCGACTGGGCGATGTCCGGCTGGGGCTCGCCGGTGTCGGGGTTGTACTTGAACAGCGTCGCGGCGAACAGCTCGACGATGTCGTGCCCGCAGCTCTCGCCGGTGTCGCCGCCGATGAGCGGATTCTGCGGCTGGCACCCACGCACGACGATGTCACCGCCCGCTCCGCCGCCACCGCCCGTCGCATTGGAGCCGGCGTCGCCGCCACCCCCGCAGCCGGCCAGCAACAGGGCGCCGGCGGACAGGCCCGCGACGACCGATGCACGTGTTCTTGCTCGCATGGATGCCTCCTCCATGGGTCCGCGCCCCACGGGACGGACGGTCGGATCGGCCCGGGATCCCCAGGCTCGTGACAACACCTCGTGCCGGCTCACCGACAACGCAGGCGGTGCGCGCAACGCTAGACAGTAACTAGCGGTGCATCCGCTGTTGACGCGTGATTGTGACGTCCTCGTGTCCTTTTCCGCCCGGTTCGGGTGGCGCGCAACACATTCTGTTGACAGCCGCGGGGGCCTGTCGTTAGCTCGGTCGTTTACCCGTCGGTAACCATGGGTGCTCGGGTGAACACGTCGTGCGGGGTCCGGGGCCGCGTAAACCCCGTCGAGACCGGTGCGGCGCAGGCGTCATACTGGACCTCTGTGCCTTCCGCCCCGCCGCCCTGCGGCGGGCCACCGCCTCCGGGCACCACACGAGCAGGCAAAGGAACCGCGTACCCATGGAAACCGCCGAGATCAGGCGCCGCTGGCTGAGCTTCTTCGAGAGCAAGGGGCACACGGTCGTGCCGAGCGCCCCGCTGCTGTACGACGACCCGAACCTGCTGTTCGTCAACGCCGGCATGGTGCCCTTCAAGCCGTACTTCCTCGGGCAGGAGACCCCGCCCTTCGACCGCGCGACGTCGGTGCAGAAGTGCGTGCGCACCCAGGACATCGAGGAGGTCGGCAAGACCTCCCGGCACGGCACGTTCTTCCAGATGAACGGCAACTTCAGCTTCGGCGACTACTTCAAGGCCGGGGCCATCGAGTTCGCCTGGGAGCTGCTGACGACCGCGCAGGGCCGCGGCGGCTACGGGCTCGAGCCCGACAAGATCTGGGTGACGGTGTACGAGGACGACGACGAGGCCGCCGACCTGTGGGTGCAGCTGACGTCGGTCACCCGCGACCGGATCGTGCGCCGCGGCAGCGCCGACAACTACTGGTCGATGGGCGTGCCCGGCCCCGGTGGCCCGTGTAGCGAGATCTACGTCGACCGCGGCCCGGAGTACGGGCCCGAGGGCGGGCCGGCCGTCGACGAGGACCGGTTCATGGAGATCTGGAACCTCGTGTTCATGCAGCACGAGCTGAGCGCCGTGCGCTCCAAGACCGACTTCGACATCCTCGGCGGCCTGCCGAACAAGAACATCGACACCGGCATGGGCCTGGAGCGCATCGCGAGCATCCTGCAGGGCGTCGACAACATGTACGAGATCGACGAGGTCTACCCGGTGCTCGACCGGGCAGCCGAGCTGGCCGGCAAGCGGTACGGCGCCTCCGGCGGGCAGAACGCCCACGACTCCCACCCCGACGACATCCGGCTGCGGGTCGTCGCCGACCACGTGCGCAGCGGTCTCATGCTCATCGGAGACGGGGTCACCCCCGGCAACGAGGGTCGCGGCTACGTGCTGCGCCGCATGCTGCGCCGCGCGGTGCGCTCGATGCGCCTGCTCGGATACGACGACCCGTGCCTGCCCGAGCTGCTGCCGGTGAGCCTGGAGCGCATGTCGCGCTCCTACCCCGAGCTGCGCCGCGACTGGTCGCGGATCAGCCAGGTCGCCTACGCCGAGGAGGACGCGTTCCGGCGCACGCTCGCGGCGGGCACGACGATCCTCGACACCGCGGTCGCCCGCGCGAAGTCGTCCGGGCAGAGCACGCTGAAGGGCTCGGACGCGTTCGCGCTGCACGACACCTACGGCTTTCCCATCGACCTCACCCTCGAGATGGCCTCCGAGCAGGGGCTCTCGGTCGACGAGGCCGGGTTCCGCGAGCTCATGGCCGCCCAGCGCGACCGCGCGAAGGCCGACGCGAAGGTCAAGAAGCAGGGGCACACCGACACCCACCTGTACCGCGAGCTCGCCGACGCCCTCGGCGCCCCGGTCGACTTCACCGGGTACACCGACGTCGCCGGAGCCGGGCGGGTCGCGGGCATGCTCGTCGGCGGGGCCACCGCCGCCAGCGCGCGCGAGGGCGACGAGATCGAGCTCGTGCTCGACTCCACGCCGTTCTACGCGGAGGCCGGTGGGCAGCTGGCCGACCGCGGGCTCGTCCGGGTCGGCGGCGGACTCGTCGAGGTCGACGACGTGCAGAAGCCGATCACCGGTCTCGTCGTGCACAAGGGGCGCGTCGTCTCCGGCGAGATCGGCGTCGGGCAGGAGGCGGAGGCGAGCATCGACGTGGCCCGCCGCCGGTCGGTCTCCCGTAGCCACACCGCGACCCACGTGCTGCACCAGGCGCTGCGCGACGCGCTGAGCTCCACCGCGACGCAGGCGGGTTCGTTGAACTCCCCGGGCCGGCTGCGGTTCGACTTCAGCTGGAGCAAGCCGGTGCCGCCGAGCGTGTTCGCGCAGATCGAGGAGCACATCAACCAGGTGCTCATCGACGACCTGCCGGTCGGCGCGCAGGTCATGGACAAGAAGTCGGCGCTCGAATCCGGCGCGCTCGCGATGTTCGGCGAGAAGTACGGCCAGGAGGTGCGGGTCGTCTCGATCGGGGAGTGGTCCAAGGAGCTGTGCGGCGGCACCCACGCGCAGCGCGCGGGGCAGCTCGGCATCGTCAAGTTGCTCGGCGAGAGCTCGATCGGCTCCGGCGTGCGCCGCGTCGAGGCGCTCGTCGGGCTCGACGCCTACCAGCACCTGACGAACGAGTCGCTCATCGTCTCCCAGCTCGCCGACGCCCTCAAGGCGCGTCCCGACGAACTCGCCGGCCGCGTCGAGTCGCTCGTCACCCGGTTGCGCGACGCCGAGCGCGAGATCGCGGCGATCAAGGCCGCCCAGGTGCTCGCCGGCGCCGCGGCCCTCGCCGACTCCGCGCGCCAGGTCGGGGCCACCCGCCTCGTCACGGCCGACGCCGGCGAGGTGGGCGGCGACGACCTGCGCCGGCTCGTGCTCGACGTGCGCTCGCGCCTCGGCGAGGCCGGGCCCGCGGTCGTCGCGGTCACGGGCGTGGCCAAGGGTCGCCCCTCGATCGTCGTCGCGACCAACGGGCCCGCCCGCGACGCCGGGGTGCGCGCCGGTGATCTCGTCAAGGCGGCGGCCGGGGTGCTCGGCGGAGGCGGTGGCGGCAAGCCCGACCTGGCCCAGGGCGGCGGCACCGACGCGGCCCGAATCCCGGACGCGCTCAACGAGATCCAGACACGTCTCGGGGCGCTGACGGGAGCGGCGGGCTAGGTGCGTCCGGGCGTTCGCGTCGGGGTCGACGTCGGCAGCGTGCGCATCGGGGTCGCGATGAGCGACCCCGACGCCCTGTTGGCCACCCCGGTCGCCAGCCTGCCCGCCTCCGGCGGTGACGACGGTGACGACCCGCTCGACGCGCTGCACGCCCTCGTGCAGGAGCGCCGGGCGATCGAGGTGATCGTGGGGTTGCCGCGCGGTCTCTCGGGCTCCGAAGGTGCGTCTGCGCAGGCCGCGCGGGCCTTCGCCGTGAAATTGTCTCGGCGCGTCCGACCTGTCGCTGTAAGGCTTTTCGACGAACGGTTGAGTACTGTCGAAGCACACCGGGCGTTGCGTGCGAGCGGGCGTCCCGGGCGTCGACAGCGTGAAGTCGTCGATCAGGTGGCCGCAGTGACCATCCTGCAGACGGCTTTGGACCTCGAACGCGCCTCCGGTCGTCTGCCGGGCGAGGTCGTCGGCGGTCGCAAGCCGCGTCACGCCAAGGGAGTCAAAGGAGCGCCTCGATGAGCAACGAACGCCCGGCCGGTTCCGGTGG
>JBDIAM010000229.1:0-5863 GCA_039812445.1 Piscicoccus intestinalis
GGCGAGGGCGCCTGCCAGTCGCGGAAGTACCGGCCCGGGGCCGCGAGGATCGCCGCGACGCGCACCCGGTCGAGGCGCTCGTCGAGGCCCCCGAACTCCATCGTTCCGGCGAGCCGCAGCCGCGTGGCCAGCGGCGTCACCGCGACCTTGGCGTCGGCCAGATTGACGCAGGTGCGCAGCACAAGCCGCGCGACGTCGATGCTGTAGCCCTTGCCGGGACGCACCGGCACCTGGGCGGCCACACCGGCTCCGAAGAGGCGGGCGAGGCGCCCCGACCAGGCGCCGGCAGCGAGCAGGTAGGCGTCGGCCTCGATCGACCTGCCGCCCGCGACGAGCCGGCGCACCCGGCTCCCGTCACGCTCGACCCGCTCCAGCGGCGCGTTCTCGATGATCGTCGCGCCGAGCTGAAGGAGCCGGGCGTGCAACCCGCGCATGAGCGCGTTGGGGTCGAGGTAGGACTCGTGCGGAAAGTAGATGCCGCCGCGCACCTGGTCGCTGAGCTGCGGCTCGCGCTCGTGCACGGCCTCGGCGACGAGCACCTGCGGGTCGAGCCCGTGCTCGCGGGCGATGCCGAGCGTCGCCAGGTGCGCGTCGAAGTTCTCCCGCTCGCGGTAGGCGAGCAGCAAGCCGCCGCTGCGCAACTCGAAGTCGATGCCGTCGGCGCGGTAGTCCGCGTAGCCGACGTCGGCGGCCCGGGCCAGCGCGAGGCTCGCCCGGTAGCCCGCGAGGTTGGCCTGGGAGGTGCACGCCCGCCACATGCCGTACATGAAGCGGGTGAACTCCGGGCTCGCGCTGGGGCGGATGTACAGCGGGCTGTCGCGGCGCAGCATCCACGCCAGCGACTTGGTCACCATGCCCGGCCCGGGTACCGGCGCGCTCTCGCCCGGGCAGTACCAGCCGGCGTTGACCTCGGCCGCCCCGCGACCCGTTCGGCGGGCGTCGACCACGGTGACCTGCGCGCCCTCGCGGGCCAGGTGGTAGGCGGTCATGAGTCCGATGGCACCGCCTCCGACGATCGCGACTCGACGAGCCGCGGTGGTCACGGCCGGTCCAGGTCGAACACGCGCCCCGTCTGCACGCCGAGCACGGACTTGACGAACAGCTGGCCCACGGAGTGCGACGAGACCGGCTCGAAGCCGGGGAAGGCGGAGTGGTAAGCGGGGGCGTCGGCGAGCACCGAGGGACTCACGGCGTTGATGCGCAGCCCGCGCGGCAGCTCGCAGGCGGCGGCCATGACGAAGGCTTCGACGGCGCCGTTGGCGGCAGACGCGGCCACGCCGGTGCGGATCGGTTCGCGGGCGAGGATGCCGGTGGTCAGCGTGAACGAGCCGCCGTCGCGCACGTACGGGGTGCCGAGCTGCACGAGGTCGATCTGGCTCTGGGCCTTGCCGAGGTAGCCGGTGACGAAGTCGTCGCGGCTCAGCTCGGCGAGCGGTTTGAACGGCACGGCGCCGGCGGCGCACACCACCGCGTCGACCTCGCCGACCTGCTCGAAGAGGGCGCGGATCGACTGCTCGTCGGTGGCGTCGACGGACAGTTCGCCGGAGCGGGAGGCGCAGAGCAGCTCGCAGCCGGCCTCGACGAGCGCGGTCGCCGCCGCGCTGCCCACCACGCCGGACGACCCGATCAACAGAACCTTCACGCAGAACACCCCTTCGACGCTCGTCAGCCCGGCCGTTCGTCAGCCCGGTCGTGCGACGGCGAGCCACCGGAGCCACCCACTCTTGCAGATTGTCAGACAGGCTGGCAACCGGGTTGGGCGCTGGCCTGTTTCAACCGCCGGAGCCGGGGCCGAGATCGGTCTGCGCCCACAGGTCGGCGACGGCGTAGCCCGCGGGAAAGGGGTCACCGGGATCGAGCCGGAGCCGGGCCTGCCCGGTGATCCACGCACGCCCCTCGATCGAGGGCAGCACCGCCGGGAGGCCGCCGACGGCGAGCTCCTCGTGCAGCAATCCGGTGAATGTCGTGCCGAGCGCGCCCTCGTGGACGAACTCCTGCCCGAGGCGAAGCTGTCCGCGGGCGTGCAAACAGGCCATCCGCGCGCACGTGCCGGTGCCGCACGGAGACCGATCGAGGGTGCCGCGCCACGTCGAGTCGTCGCCCGCATCGAGCCGGCCGCTCGGCAGCACCACGGTGTTGCGGGCGTCGACGCGCCGGTCGACGCGCCGGTCGGCGGGCCCGGTGAGCATGACGAGGGCGATCTCGTCGATGTCGGGCTCGGTGGGGTGGCGGACGTCGATCTGCTCCCGGGCCGAGGCGAGCAGGCCCATCGCGGCCCGGGCGATCGCCGGGGCGTTCTCGGCGCCGAGCTCGACGCCGAGCGCGGCAGCCGGGGCCTGCACGTAGAACTGCCCACCGAAGGCGACGTCAGCGGCCACCGTCCCGACGCCGAGCACGTCGACCGGCAGATCGAGCCCGACGACGAACGACGGCACGTTGCGCACCTGCACGGAGGTGACCTTGCCGCCGCGCACGCGCGCGACCGCCTCCACGGGGCCCGCGGCGGTGTCGAGACGCACGAGAGTCTGCGGCGCGCGCCTGGCCAGCACACCCGTCTCCAGGAGCGCGGTCACCGCGCACATCGTGTTGCTGCCCGACATCGGCCGGAACCCCGCCTGCTCGAGCACGATGATCCCGGCGTCGGCACCCGGCGTGACCGGCGGCGTGACGAACACCCCGCACAGCGCCGGATACCCCCGCGGCTCGCGCAGCAACAGGGTGCGCAGCCGGTCGAGGTGCGCTTCGCACCACGCCAGGCGTTGCGCCATCGTCGCGCCCTCGATGCCGAGACCGTCGGCGAGCACGACGCGCCCCGGTTCCCCCTCGGCGTGCACGTCGATCACCTCGACGGCCAGCGACTCGTGAAGATCGAGTCGCGCGTCTGAGTCCATGGCTAACACCTCGCGGATCGAAGGATGTGGCGCGTCGAGCCCGTCGCCCGTGCGCTGGCCCAGACCCTAGGTCAGGGTCTCGTCGGTGGGCCGAAAGCACTCACACGCAAGCGTTCCCGCGACGACCGCTCGCCGACGACCGTGCGTCGAACCCTTGCGCAGCCGACGAATCGCCTGTCAGTCTCCGTGCTCTCGGCTAGGCGACCACCGGAGGTGGGGCAATGGAGTCGGTCCTCGTGGGTGTGGATCACAGCGACGGCGCGAGACGGGCGGCGCACTTCGCGCTGAGCCGAGCCGACGTCAACTCGTGGCGAGTGACCCTGGTGCATGTCGTGAACTGGTCACGCTTCTCCTTCAACACCCCAGAGGACAACGAGTTGCGGCCGATCCGCAAGCGACAGGAGATCGAACACGCCCAGGAGCACATCCTCGACCCCATCGTCGCCGAGGTGCGCCAGAGCGAGTTCCCGAACGTCGTCGGCCTGGAGACCGCGATCTACCACGGTCAGCCATCGGAGGTGCTTTCCGACCTGGCCGGTGAGGCCGGACACGACCTCATCGTCGTGGGTCGCACTGGCGAGTCGAAGTTCAAGGAGGCCATCTTCGGCAGCGTCCCCAGTCGCCTGGTGCAGTACGCGCCCGTGCCCGTGGTCGTGGTGCCGTGAGCCGGCTCGCGCTGGCCGCGCCGGCCCTGGTGCCCGCCGCCGACGGCGTCGATGCGACGCTGCAGCGCTACTTCGGCCCGTTCGCCGAGGGATTGGCCGGGATCGTCTTCTACGCCGTGCCGATCTTCGGCACCGAGGTCCCGCTCATCGTCGGCTGGCTCGTCGTCTGCGGCACGTTCTTCACCCTCTGGCTGAAGTTTCTCAACGTGCGCGGCATGAAGCACGCCCTCGACCTCGTGCGCGGCAAGTACACCCCCGCCGACGCCACCGGCGAGGTCACCCATTTCCAGGCGTTGGCCACCGCGTTGTCGAGCACGGTCGGGCTCGGCAACATCGCCGGCGTCGCGGTCGCCATCACGATCGGCGGTCCGGGCGCCGCCTTCTGGATGTTCGTCGCGGGATTCGTCGGCATGTCCACGAAGATGGCCGAGTGCACGATGGCAGTGAAGTTCCGCAAGGTCCACGCCGACGGCACCGTCTCCGGCGGACCGATGTGGTACCTGCGCGACGGCCTTGCCTCCATCGGGCGACCGACCCTCGGTGTGGCCCTCGCCACGACCTGGGCGGCGTTCATGATGATCGCGGCCATCGGCACCAACGCATTCCAGTCCAACCAGGCCACGACTCAGCTGGTCAACGTCGCCGGGACCGGCGGTCTGGGCACCTTCCTCAGCGAGAACCGCTGGACGATCGGCCTCGCGACGGCGCTCATCACCGCCGCGGTCATCATCGGTGGGATCAAGTCGATCGCTCGGGTCACCGAGATGATGGTGCCGCTCATGGCCATCCTCTACGTCGGCAGCTGCCTGATCGTGCTTGGGGCCAACGTCACGAGCATCCCGGCGGCCGTCGTCGAAATCGTCACCCACGCGTTCTCGCCGGAAGGGGTCGCCGGCGGGGCCATCGGCTCGCTCATCGTCGGTTTCCAGCGGGCCACGTATTCCAACTCGGCCGGAGTCGGTGACGCCCCCATCGCCCACTCTGTCGTCAAGACCAATCGGCCGGCGAGCGAGGGCTTCGTCGCCTCGCTGGAGCCCTTCGTCGACACGATCATCATCTGCTCGATGACGGCCCTGACGATCGTCGTCACGGGCACCTGGCGCGGCGCCGAGGGCGTCGAGGGTGTCACGATCACCTCGCAGGCCTTCGCAACGGTGGCCGACTGGTTCCCCTACGTGCTGGCCGTGGCCGTCTGGCTGTTCGCCTACTCGACGATCCTCAGTTACGCCTACTACGGCATGAAGGCATTCGGTTCGCTGTTCGGCGACAATCGGCTCGCCGAGAACGTCTACAAGGTCATCTTTCTGAGCTTCACAGTGATCGGGGCCGCCGCCACCCTCGGACCGGTCATCCTCTTCGCCGACTCGCTGTTGTTCCTGTTGGCGCTGTGCAACGTTCTGGGCCTGTACTTCCTCGCCAAGGTGATCCGCAAGGAGTTCAGCGACTACTGGACCGGGCTCCACGACGGAGACTTCGCTGAAATCCCACCGCGGGAGCGCTTCATCTTCGGCGCGCAGGCCCAACGGCGGGCCGCCGACGTGGAGTCGAACAACCCTTGAGAGGTCCGGTATGCGCGTCAGCCGCCGTATCATCGGCGAGTGCCTGACAATCAGACGAGCCGACTTACTGCATTCCCCGCGACTTCGGCAGCCCGCTCATGACGGCGGCGTCGGCTCGCTCCGGCTCCCTGACGCCCATCACCTCGATGAGCCGGCGCGACGGGGCGATCGCGGCGATCCGCCGGGCGATCGTGACCGGCGACCTTCAGCCGGGTGAGAAGCTCACGGAGAACCGGCTGTCGGCCTCCCTGAACGTCAGCCGTCCGACGATGCGCGAGGCGCTGACGCAGCTCGCGCAGGAGGGGCTGCTCGTGCAGGAGCCCTACCGCGGGCTGCGGGTGGCCGACGTCGACCCGGGCACGATCATGGACACCGCCCGCACCCGCATGGCCCTGGACACCCTGGCCGCGCAGGACGTGCTCGCCGACGACACCGGCTCCCGCATGGGGCAGGTGGAGGCGGCGTGGGCCGACTACGACCGCCTCCCCCTCGACGCCGACCCCGTGGCGGCGCACGAGGCGCACGTGGCGTTCCACCGCCGCCTGTGGGAGGCGTCGGGCAACTCGATGCTCATCCGGCTGTGGCCGGCCACCGAGGCGCAGCTGACGATCCTGCTCGCCCGCGACCAGCAAGCCCGCCACGACCCGCGCCGCGCACGAGAGGTGCACCGCGCCATCGTCGAGGCGATCCGCACCCGCGACCCCGAGCGCATCCAGCAGGCCCTGGCGGCCCACACCCTGGCCAGCGC